>JACMRP010000112.1 GCA_014376325.1 Pseudobdellovibrionaceae bacterium | reverse complement strand
TTCAATTTTAGGTTTGAATTTGTTGATGCGATTCACCCGCATTTGGTACATCGAACTAAGAGTTGTCGAAACCCGATCTAAACTTCCAAGAACCAGGGTGTTCAGCATGTCATTCTCCTTGTTTGTGTTAAGGATATGGTATCGGGTTCTGGGTGTCAGAGATGTCAGGCCTCTGTCAGGAACGAGTCAGAAATTGATTTGACACTAGACCGTTTCACTTGAGAATTAAGTTATGCAAATCGACCCAAAGCCATCCCCGACTCTATCGAACCATGTATGACTGTACTATGCTTACTCGCAACAACGGCTCTATTCGTCGCCTTCCGGATCATTCACTAATTTTTACTTAGTAAATTACCCACTTGCGGTATGCCGCGGGACCTTTTGCATAAAAAAGAAGGGCCTAATAACATTGAATGATGAAGTTATTAGGTTTAATTCTGGCGATCCATTTTTTGGCCGCCTGTTCGACATCTAAAGTGATTCGCGATTCCGAGTATAAGTTTGCGCAGGCGGCCTTCCAGTTCGCCGATCCTGAAAAAGCACTCGCCGATTTTCCTAAAAAAGAGCGCAATGGATTTGTTACCACCGTCGAAAAATCATGGATTTCTTTATGGACAGAGAGAAATGATCAAAAGGATTTGCTCTTCCAAGCCAAAACTTTAGATGATCGAAAATACACCAGCGTCAGACGTGAAACGGAATACTTTTTTTTCAGCGAGAGTGCGGAAGGTTACATTCCCGCCGAGCACGAAGTCGTCGTTATGCATCTGATGAGCGCGATGTTCTTCCTCAAAGAGCAACAACCTGCTAAAGCGCGTGTTGAAGCAGTCCGAGCAGCTTACTTTCTGCAATCGTTTTTCAGCCCAGAACAAAAACATTTTGATGACCCCGCCCTTCGAGTTTGGCTCGCGGGAATCTGGACCGCACTCGGAGAATGGAATGAAGCACAGGTCGACCTAAGACGCGCGTATGAGCTGAGCCAAGAAAAAACTTTGCTGCCATTTTTGTCAGACACTAAATCCCCGTCCGAGCTGAACATTATTTTTGAAGGCGCCGGCCCTACGGTGACATGGAATTTTGGGAATCCGACCCCTGAGTTTTCGCAGCGTGATGCCAGACCTAATTACCCTATCAGCTTTTCAACACTGCCGTGGTTTCAGCGTCACCAACTGCGGAATTCCACCATCCGGGATCAGGTCATGGCGTCTCGTTATATGAGTCAGTACTACGGCGTGCAGTTCGGCAAGGGCAGCGAAAAAACTGTCGGGTATATTTCTTCGGGTGCAGTCAAAGCAACCGGAGTATTGATAGGCACCGCCATTGTCGCGGGCGGAATTTATCTATTAGCCTCTGCCAATTCTACTGGAAGCGGCGAAGCTATCGGCCCCATTTTTGGAGCCGGCGCGCTTGCCGGAAGCTATTTCTGGCAACAAGGCGAAGAGATTTCTAAATCTTTTTCTAGATCCGTGCGGGATATGGAAGATCGCGGAAAAGAAGACCTGAAGACTTACCGCTACGTGCGTTTTTTGCCCAGCTGGATTTCAATGACCGATACTCTTGTGGTCACGGGGGTCGCTGAAGTAATTACGTTCCAGTCCGCAAATGCCCGAACGAAAGTGAACTTCATCCAGCGTTTTTAAATTTATCCGAACTGTTTTTTTTCCGGACGGAATACCACTGCCAATGGCGTCCAGAGAAGATTTCATCGCGGTCTTAAAAATGCAAAAGCGGTCGTTGCTCTCGCAAGACCGCTTAGTAAGAAACCTTCGGCCAAAACCTTAGGAGTCTAATGGAAAACCAGATATTTTCTATTCGGCGTTTCTTGCATATTTTTAAACAGCTTCTTGGAATAATTCTTCTTATTCTGAAAATCATCAAGGAGCTGATTTAAAATTTTAAGGATCTGAACAAGTTCTAGACAGTCCTCGAAGTCATTCTATGACCAAGGACCAGGGACGGGACTAAAAATCCTGGTCGAAGGATTCAGACATTCGATCTTGCGGGAGCGCTCTAATTTACGATTAAACTCGCGGCCTTGTTGACTCGGTCAAACAGGCTGTCCCAACGTTCGGAAGAATGTTCGGGTAACTTATGCAGCACCAAACAATCCGGGCTCAGTTCAGCCAGAGTACGAAGTTGGGCATAGAACTGACGGGCCGCAATCAAGGGGTCTTCGGACAAAACTAATTTTTCAAGACGGCGGATTTCGCCCACCGGCTTCACAATCTGAACTTCTTCGATCATGTCAGGAAGCTCAGCCATTCTTGATTCGATGATAAATTTTAACTGGGAATCGGTGATCTTTAAGTCGGTACAAACGATCAGCGGCACCGAAGGCATGTAATGATGCTTCATGTGACCCGGAGATTCTTTTTTATCGGTGATTTCAACAAAGCTAAATGGCAACTGCGTCGAAGCCAAAAACTTTTCGATGTCAGATTTTAAAACATGACCCTTACGAAGAATCGATAATTCATTCGCATTACCGCCAGCCTTTACTAGTAACACGGTGGATTCAATGCCGATCTGGCTATCCCCGCCTTCTAAAACAAAGACATTCTCTTTCTTGAATTCGTCGCGCACGTGGCCGGCCGTGGTTGGACTGGTTTTGCCAAACTTATTCGCGCTGGGTGCCGCGAGTGGAACACCGACGGAACGGATTAATTCCAACGCCACCGGATGTGAGGGCATTCGAACGCCGACGTTGTCCAAACCGGCAGTTATCATGGGATTTAGATCACCGTGCTTCGGCAAAATCAGCGTCAACGGACCCGGCCAGAAATGATCAGCCAGCAATTTTGCAATGTGCGGAAATTCACGGATGACGGCTTTCAGCTGCGACTGATCCGATACGTGTACTATCAAAGGGTCAAAGAAAGGACGTTCTTTAGTTTTAAATATCGCTTCGATCGCGGATGGCATATCTACGCGTGCGGCAAGGCCATATACAGTTTCTGTCGGCATACCCACAACTTTGCCTTCGTTCAGTATTTGAACGGCTTGCTGGATCTGCTGTGGATTTTCTAGGGTGGACATAAACTTTAACTATCGCTCTTCTTGTAAAATCACAAGCGGACTTTCATTGACGACTCTACGACTAGCAATGAAAGCAACAAAGGCGCTCAGCAAGCA
>JACMRP010000111.1 GCA_014376325.1 Pseudobdellovibrionaceae bacterium | reverse complement strand
TGAAAACAACATTGGTATTATTAATTCTTGGACCACTCATGAGTTTCGCCGAAGGCAATTTCGATTTCGAATCGTTAAATGCTCCGGCGCCGTTGCCGTTGCCACAGAACTGCCGCCAGTTCAGTGATGCCACGTGTTTTGGTCGCAAGCCAGGCTCTATCTGCCAGGTCAACTATCCACCCGGCCGCACGGGCATCTGTCGCGCGTCGGGCTTTCCTGAAAAAAACGGCGACGTCAGCTGTTCTTGTAATTAGAGCCGCTCGAGTGCTTGATTCCAAAAGATCATCGCGCGCTCCGCAAAGTACGAGGCTTTACGGTCGGACAGCTTTGACATAAATAGCGGGGCTTCAAAATTGTCCGTGAAAATCCCGCGGCGATGATGAATTTCTGCGGTGGCGCCGGTGGTGCCGAGCGGTTTCAGAATCATCTTTACCGCCTCTGATTGAATACCTAAGGGCGAAAAATCTTCGCTGGCGAACGTCCAAGTTTTTTTATTCAGCTGTGATTTTAGCGCCGAAGTCATGCGTTCGAGCAATGCGGCGCCCGTGCAAAGATCGATGACTTGGATTTTTTCGATGTCCTTTAGCCGCTCGGCTAAACTTTGCGCTAAGTCCTCGCCGTCGCGAGTGATCGTGATTGACCTCAAAGCTTCATCCACTTTTTCAACGTACGGCATGAATTTAGATTTCTGTGATTCTAAAAAAGACATCTTCACTTCAACGTAGGGCATGTGAACTCGGTAGCCTTTTTCGACGTCCACTCCGGTCAGACATGTTTCCGTGATGTGAGACACATCCGATTCGCCTAGGCCCATCGTATCCCAAGAGTAGGTGACGTGTTTGTCGATGTGCTTGGCCTTGTTGGCAACGAAAGATTCGATGCCATTCTGCCAACACGCTTTGATTTCTCGGGGCGGACCGGGAAGGACAAAAACGTCCACTTCGCCGACGCGCATTTGAAAAGCGTTCGCGGTGCCTTCCGGATTCGAAATCACGATCGCTCCTTTCGGATACATGCACTGCTGGCGTTGCGCTTCGCGAATTTTAATGCCGCGCTGGCCGAGCCGTTCCGTGATGTGCAGCCAAGAAGCTTCATGGAATTCCAAAGGCTGCTTCGACCATTCTGAAATAAGCTCGCGGGTAAAATCGTCCGTTGTGGGCCCCAGGCCCCCGGTGACAAAGATCGTGTCGCTGCGTTCGGCGCAGAATTTGAGTGCGTCCACAATCAGCACGCGTTCGTCGGGCACCACTAAGTGAGCGCTGGTCGAAATCCCCAGCTGCTTTAAGGATTTTGAAATCCAAACGCCATTTGTATTCATAATTTGGCCAGAGGTCAGCTCGGACCCGACGCCTATGACAGTTGCAATCATAATAGGGACTATACCTCATAACTTATTGCAGCGAAACGGCTTTAAACTTGCGTTATCTCTGAATTCCCCGGAAAAAAGAGTTGTGGTTCTAATGTCGAAAGGTAGTCATGTCTGAATTCAATTGGAAAGAGTTTGATCTTTACAATCCTACGGCCGAGCACGCGATGCTCCGCGAGTCGATCGCAAGCTTTACCAAGGACGAAATCGAACCCCAGGCGCACAAGCACGATCGTGAAGAAAAGTTTAATCTTGGTTTATTCCGCAAAGTCGGCGAGCTCGGACTTTTAGGTATTACGGTGCCTGAAAAATTTCACGGTGCGGGAATGGACGCCTCGGCCGCGGTCATCGTGCACGAAGAGATGTCCGCTTCCGATCCGGGATTTTGTTTGGCGTACCTCGCGCATTCGATGTTGTGCGTGAACAATATTGCGATGAATGCCAGCGATGCCCAACGTGATAAATATTTACCAAAGTTGTGCTCGGGCGAATGGGTGGGCTCTATGGCGATGTCCGAACCCGCTATCGGCACCGACGTTATGGGAATGCAGACGACCGCCATGCGCAAAGGCGACAAGTACTTGATCAACGGACGCAAGATGTGGATCACGAACGGGACGATCGACGAAAATAAAACCCCTTGCGATTTGGTATTAGTTTACGCAAAGACCGGTGAAAAAAACGGGCGCGCCTTAGTATCGACATTCTTGGTTGAAAAAACTTTTAAAGGTTTCATGGTCGGCCAGAAAATCCAGGACAAGCTAGGTATGCGCGGATCAAACACCGCAGAATTAGTTTTTCAAGATTGTGAAGTTCCTGTTGAAAACCTGATCGGCAACGAAGGCGACTCGATGCTGCACATGATGAAAAATCTAGAGATCGAGCGCTTAACTTTAGCGGCGATGAGCCTAGGCATTGCGCGCAGGTCGATCGAAATCATGAACCGTTACGCGGCCGAGCGTGAAGCCTTCGGCAAGCCGTTGAACTTTTTTGGCCAAATGCAAAGCTACATTGCTACCAGTTATGCCGAATACAAATCTGCGCGTGCCTACGTTTACGAAACGGCTCGCCGCATGGATTTGTCGAAAGAAGGCAATCGTTT
>JACMRP010000110.1 GCA_014376325.1 Pseudobdellovibrionaceae bacterium | reverse complement strand
AGCTACTCGATGACGTTTGCGAAGGTCTCGAAAAAAGTTCGATGAGTTACCTTTCTGGAATCAAACTTTCGGACCTTGCTTCGAAGGTCGCTAAGTAACCTTTACGTTAATTAAAAAATCGTTCGAGCTATTTAAAGCTCGAGAAGAAACTCCACATCTTAAACTTGCTATCGTTCGGAATCGTGTGGTGGACCCCGGCCAGTGGACAGTCTATGACCGCTGCCTTACAGCCTTGCAGTGTGCGGTAGCCCTGAATAATGGACTGAATAGAGCCTTGGTCGTAAACCTCATCCAAAGTTTCGTATGTCTGCATGTATGCCGGAGTTGGAGTTTGGCAATCACCGCCACCCGTATTGGATTCACCACCGGACATTGGTTGGACCGCGCGAAAGTTTTTACCCAGACAACAGCCGACAGCGTTGGTCATGTCCGCCCCCCAACTGAATCCGGTCACAAAAATGCGATCGGTATTGATGCAATAGTTCGCCTTCGCCATGTCAACAATCGCTTGGATCATCACCATGTCGGTGCCGCCACAGGTTTCTTCCCATTCGCCAGGGACGGTGCCTTCTGGATACAGCACGATAGCCTTTTCTGCATTTGTTTCGGTCTCAGTGACGACACCTTGAGCCCCGCGATAAGACTGCGAGTTCAGACCGGCGCAGTGGAGCGACGACACTAAAGGCATGGCTTCGTTAGGGTCGTGCTTTGCCGGAATGATTTTCGAAAAATCATGGCTTCTTCCGGCCACTACGATCTTTTGATTATCGAAGGCCTACGCCAACCATTTACGTAAAATGACGAGCGCGTTTAGACATGGATCACACCTGTCTCTATTATTTTTCGAAAGGTCGTAAATTGCTCTAAAAAAAACGAAGCTTTCTAGAAATGAGACGAAGGGCTAACATCGACCACTTAAAAGTTTAAACTTCGAGCGCGCCCTCAGAAATCAGCAGGCCGCGCTTCGTTCCGGCACCGCCGCGATACTTTAAAAGGTTTCCGTTTTTACCGACGACCCGGTGGCATGGCACCCACACGCAGATTGGATTTTGCGCAATCGCGGAAGCAACCGCACGAACCGCTGTCGGTTTTTTTATTTTTTTTGCGATGTCCGAATAGGTCACCGTTTTACCATGAGGAATATCTAAAAGTTTTAACCAAACTTTCATCTGGAATTCGGAGCCCTGTAATTTGATCTTGTGTTTGGTCCGCCAGAAGTTGCCCTTAGTCCATTTTGCGGTAACGAATTTTCCGATGTGGAAATGGTAATGTTTATGAAGAAACTCCGACAATTCCTGTTCGACAATTTTTTTGCCCGCATTGTAACTCGCTAAGAAAATTAATTCTTTGCCTTCGTAGACCGCAAGCCAGTCGCCGATTTCCGATGGAACGGTGAATAATTTAAACTCTAGATCTTTCATGGTGCACCTCTGAATGTGACTGGAGTTACTTCGAGAATGTGAAAAAGGCAAGATATCGATAATAGAATCTTGAATTCGCTTTCAAAGGGGGATGCAATAACCGCTAACAAGGAGGCATCATGCTTAAATTAATTCTTAGCTCAGTCACCGCTTTGCTTATGTCAATGACGGCTCAAGCAGCTACACTAACGATTCCGACAACAGATTTACATCTTTCCGGCGGAACGGTTCACGCTCAGGCGGACCAGTATTACCGTTATGACTTCGGTACAACTTCGCGGAACTTCCCCGTTTACCGCGAGTTCTATCTGCGGAACGATGGACCCGGCGATTTGTTCGTTCATCAGATTGCGATCAGTGGAGGTGACTATTACGCGTCTTACAATTGCCCACGCGTTCTACCAGCCCGCACTTACTGCACCATCAGCGTGCGCTTTCAACCTTGGAACGAAGGTTTCAGCACTGGTCGACTTTATATCGACACATCCAGCGGTTTGATCACGATGAATTTTACCGGTTGGGGTCGTAACTACTAGTTTAAATTATTGTCCAGAGGCCGAGTAAGGCAAACCCTTCCCCGTCTCTAGATATTTTTTTAAGCTCGCACCTAAGAAATGGCTCCAGCCTTCGCTGCAGGCATCGTAGCATGGAGAGTCTTTATACTTCGTGTGTAGGAAGTGAACGTTGGTGCTTGTGCCGTCCGGGATCAGCTTGTAAGTGACCGTTGAACCTTCCCAGGCATTTGTGTTTTGCATATTCGATTTTGTGCATTTCCAGGAAACTGATTTCTGCGCCAGCGATTTTTTTATATTTAATTCTACGAACCAACCGTAACCCGCGAACGGGAATACTCCCTTGCCGTCTCTTAAAACAGCTTCCGTGGTCCACCAGTTTCGGAGATGTTTTTCTTCCGTCAGTGCGTTCAGAATCGATTCGGCTCCGCAATGGAACACGAATTCTTGCTTGATTTGTTTTGTCACCGAAGCCCCTTAGTTTTTAATACTGACTTGATAGTACTTCGGAACTTCAACGTTGCATTTGTATTTGGGCAAAATGGTGCACTGAATTTTTGCCTGCGATTTTTTAAATCCACCCAGGCTCAGCGTAAGATTCTTTTTTGGTTTATTCCAAATCCACTTCATCGGTAATGTGGCGAACTCGACGTTGTGATCTTCGCTTCCCGTGAAAGTGTAAACCGCAGACTTTAGAGTCTTGCACGGAAATTTTTTCGATTTCCGTTCTCGGCATTCGAAGATTTTAAAACTCGTTTCGCAGTTTGCGGAGCGACCGCATTTCTGATCCCGATCGGTGGAACTGACGGTCATCAAGTGAATGCCGTCAGGAGCCATCGCGACGGCTCCCTCGGTGACGATGTATTCGCTTCCCGTGATTAGGTCATACACTCGATGCGTGGTCGTCGTCACCGGTTCGCTGACCGAGCGCCGAAAATAGATCAAGCCGTTTTTGCAATCGATGCGTTCAAGATTCGTTGGGGCATTGTATATTGGATCTTCGACATTTAAGATCAAAAACGTTTTTGATTTGTCGGTCGGCGTGACGTGATACGCCTCGCCTGACCCTTGTTTTTGTATTTTCAGCCACGGATTTTTAGATTTTTTGACCGGCAACCCACCCGCGCACTTCGCGGAACTAAATCCGGTTTTAGAAAATTCCTGCGCGAATGAAATGCTCGCGGTCATAATCAGCAGTAGCGGCAGAATCCAGATTTTTTTCATACGCTGATGTTACCCCAATAAAAAAGGAGAGTCTTTCAACTCTCCTTTCGCACTGCATGCCCAAAAAGAAGGGCGTACCTTTACCCCTTTACCGCCTTTAGATTCCGGTTTTGTGGCGCTCTTCGTCGTCTACGTGGCTCAGGATTCCGCCCTTCAGGCTTGGGCGGTAGGCTAGCTTATTGATGTCGTAGATAAAGTTTGCGCCGTTCACGCCTGGGGTTTGCCACTCTGGGCCCATTCGGATTGCGTCGACCGGGCAGGCTTCTTCGCAGAAACCGCAGAACACGCAGCGGAGAATATCAATCTCGTAGGCGATCGGGAATTTTTCGACCACCGGGTCGTTATGTTCCGCCGCCGTGATCTTGATACACTCTGCAGGACAGTTCGTCGCGCACAACATACATGCCGTGCAACGGAGAGAGCCGTCTTTTTTTACCGTCAGGACGTGGTTGCCCTTAAAGCGGTTTGAGTATTCGTACTTTTCTTCAGGGTAGTTGAGCGTTTCCATTTGTTTCTGGTTGAAAAGATTTTTCAACAAATGCTTCATGGTAATGCCCATGCCACCCAAAATGCCGATCAAGTACCACTTATTTTTTTCGGAATTGTTCTGAACGACACTCATAGAGTACCTCGCTTGAAGACAAATTCATTTTTCGTACGATGCTCTAACATCACTTCGTCCTGACGACGGTCACTTTCGACGAAAGTTTCCACCGCACCCGGAATACGGATCTTGATCTCTTGGCCAGACATTAAAGTCACCGCTTGATCCAAGGTCAAAGCTTCGGCCACAACGGTGGTCGCGCGTTTGAACTTTTGTTCTAAGCCTTCGTGATTGATGAAGGTTCCATCTTTTTCTACGTAAGTTTTTAGCGGAATCAGCGTCACGTTACCGGTCAATGCTTCGAGGTCTACATTTTTACCAGCCTGCAACCAAATCAAGTTTTTAGCTTTGCTGAGCTCTTTGATCTTTTCTGGCATGTCGTGGAAAACCATTTGGTTTTCTGGGCCCGCAACGACCAAAGTCTTAATGGCACCGCTATTCAGTCCCGCAGTTAAATCAGACCATGCAGCCGTGATGCCGTGTTTTTCTAGCGTCCGCAACAAACCTTTCGTGTTTGGATTTTTATCCCCACGAAGCAGCAGTCCATCGAAGGTTTCGAAAGACTCTTTGTTGTTGATCCAGAAATAAATCTTTTTGGTGTTAAAAGTATTCACGAAAGTCGAAACGATCGCTTCGTACTCTTCCACCGTGTACTGTGCCGTCAGAACCAAAGCCAAAGAATCGCCGGCTGCCGCTTTCAGGGCGGGAGCCAACTCTTTTGCGACCGCGCCCGGAGCTATTTCGGTCCAGACTCCGCCGTTGCCTTTTTTTGCTTTCAGCAAACGCACTTCTTTATTTACAAACTTATAAGTGTCGCGGCCTTCATCGCACATCCAGTGACCATTTACTTTTTCGTTGTAAACTGGCTTCACGCGGAACATGCCTTCTTTATTGAAATACACTTTGGTATTACAACCCGTAGAACAGCCTGGGCACACGGTTTCAGAATCTTTTAGATACCAAACCCGTTGACGGAAACGGAAGTCTTTCGACGTCAGCGCGCCGACCGGACAAATGTCGACCGTGTTCAAAGAATATTTATTGTTGAGTTCTTTCCCCGGAACGGTGCCGATCTCGGTGCGATCGCCACGGTTGAATAAACCGAGCTCGTAAGTTTTTGAAACTTCGTCGGTAAACCGCACGCAGCGGGAACACAAAATGCAGCGCTCTGAATCCAGAACGACGGTCGGTCCAAGATCGACCACTTTGTGTTTCTTTTGTTTGCGCTCAGCCATTTCAGGATCGTACTTGCCGAATTCCATGTACTGTTCTTGCAATCCGCACTCACCCGCTTGGTCGCAGATGGGGCAATCCAATGGATGATTGATTAAATGGAAATCCAATCCCCACTTCACGGCATCGCGTACTTTAGGCGAAGTATTATTGACCTTCATGCCTTCGGTGACCGCGGTGTTGCACGCGATTTGAACGCGTGGATTTCCTTCAATTTCGACCATGCATAGACGGCACACGCCCGCGACACTCAGTCCCGGGTGATAGCAATAATGCGCGATGGGCTCGTCGATCTGATACATCGCCTCGATAATCGTGGCGCCTGCTTTTACTTCGACTTCTTTTCCGTTAATGGTGCATTTCAGCATACGTCGTACCCTTCACTTTAGAGCGTCCCTCGCGAACGTAGAATTCAAATTCATCACGGAATTTCGCGACAAAACTTAAGACCGGCAATGCGGCTGCGTCCGAAAGCGCGCAGATCGTTTTGCCCTTCATGTTGTCGGCAACTTTTTCTAACAACTCGATATCTTGCAAACGGCCTTTGCCTTCAAGGATCGATTGTAGAATCTTGTTCAACCAGCCCGTGCCTTCACGACAAGGTGTACACTGTCCACAAGATTCGTGATGGTAAAAATGGCTGAGAACGCCAAGCATATCGACCATGCACTGAGAATCATCAATAACGATCACAGCGCCGGAACCAAGCATCGTGCCCATATCGGCCAGACATTCGTAATCCATCGTGGCTTTTTCAACTTCGGCAACGGTCATAACCGGAGCGGAAGATCCACCAGGAATGACGGCCTTCAGTTTACGGCCGGGTTTCATGCCCCCGCCCTCTTTATTAATCAAATCAATCAGCGGATAACCGAGCGGCACTTCGTAATTGCCTGGCTTCACGACGTTTCCAGAAAGCGAAAAAAATTTTGTGCCGGGCGATTTTTCAGTTCCGTACTTGCGGTATGCGGCCGCGCCATCACGAATAATATACTTAACGGCCGCCAGTGTTTCGACATTGTTCACGATCGTTGGTTTACGCAGGTAACCCTGAACCGCCGGAAATGGAGGCTTCAATTTCGGTTGGCCCTTCAGACCTTCGAGCGAAGAAATCATTCCGGTTTCTTCCCCGCAGATGTAGGCGCCTGCGCCGGCATAAACATCCATGTCGTGATCGAAGCCTGAACCCATGATGTTCTTACCCAGAAGACCCGCATCGTAAGCTTCTTTCAAAGCCTGACGAAGAACCGAAATTGGGTAGTGATACTCACCGCGAACGTAGATGTAACTTTTCTTGCAACCGATCGCGAAGGCCGAAATGATCATGCCTTCAATCAGCTGATGCGGAGCTTTCTCCATCATCGCGCGATCTTTGAAAGTGCCTGGCTCGCCTTCGTCGGCATTACAGAGCAAATATCTTGGTTCATTGTTTTTGGGTAAAAAGCTCCATTTCGTTCCGGTCGGAAATCCCGCGCCGCCACGACCACGAAGGCCCGAGGCTTTGACTTCGTCGATGATCGCTTGCGGAGTCATCTTCAAAGCGCGACCCAACTGAACGTAGCCGCCATTTTTTTTGTAGCCTTCAAGGCCGCGGAACTCTTCTAGGTGATAAAACTCGGTCATTAATTTTGATTCCATTACTTCATTCCTCGCAGCAGATTCATAGCTGATTCGTGAGTCAGATTTTCGTAGTAGCGATCGTTAACTTGCATCATCGGCGCCGTCCCGCAAGATCCCAAACATTCCACTTTAGAAACGGTGAAACGTCCGTCCGGAGAAACTTGGTCGAATTTAACATTGAGCTCGTTACAAATGTGCGTCGCCAGTTCGCGACTGTTATTCAAGGCGCACGAGATATTCGTACACACCTGAATGTGATATTTGCCGACCGGCTTTTGGTTGAACATCGTATAGAATTTGAAAACTTCGTTGATCTTGCTCTCGGGGATATCCATCACCTTCGCAAGACCCAGGATCACGTCATTATTGATCCAGCCGTTGTTCTCTTTCTGCGCGATGTACAGACTTGGAATGATAGCAGAGTCCTTCACTTCGTAGCGTGAAAGCTCGTGCTTTACCTGTTTGATTCCGTCTTCAGACAATTGAAACATATTTTTTACTCCAGCCTATCTGTCTAATTCGCCAGCGATCAGGTTCATACTTGCGATGGTCGCGATCGCGTCCGCAATCATCGAGCCCTTCACGATGGAAGGGAATGATTGGTAGATCGCGAAACATGGCGGTCGTACTTTTAAACGGTAAGGATTCGCAGAACCATCACTGATCAAGTAGAAACCCAATTCGCCATTCGCCGCTTCCGTCGCATCGTAAACTTCGCCCGCAGGTGGACGTAAACCTTTGATCACCAACATGAAGTGATTCATCAGACCTTCGATGTTTCCGTAAACGTCTTTTTTCTCTGGAAGCACGATGCCCTTGTCGCGAATCGTGTAATCGCCGCCCGGAGGATTCTTACAAATCTGTTCGATGATACGAACACTTTGTTTCATCTCTTCGATGCGAACCAAATAACGATCGTAGATGTCGCCGTTAGTCCCAACCGGAACGTCAAAATCCAGAGCGTCGTAACCGTAGTAAGGCGCCGACTTACGTAAATCCAGATTCACGCCGCATGCGCGGAGCAATGGACCCGTGTAACCCCACTGAACCGCTTCGGTCGCGGTGATCGGGCAAACGCCTTGAGTTCTTTTGATAAAGATTTTGTTATCGAGCATCAATCGAGTGATCTCGTCGATTTCGGTCCGCATGTCCTTACAGAACACGAGAACGTCATCCCACCAGCCCTCGGGCGCGTCTTGAGCCATGCCACCCACGCGGGTCATCGCCACGGTCAAACGTGATCCGCAAAGTTTTTCAAACAAGGTGTAAACTTTTTCGCGATACGTGAATAGATGGAAGAACGCAGACAACGCACCCAAATCCACACCGCCGGTACCGACCGAAATAATGTGATCTATGATGCGGGATAATTCGCAAAGAACCACGCGCATCGCTTGCGCTTTCGGCGGGATCTCGACGTTCAGAAGTCTTTCAACCGCTTTGCAGTAACCGACATTATTCATCGGTGCCGAGCAATAGTTCAAACGATCCGTATAAGGGATCACCTGGTTGTACGGATGAGTCTCTGCCATCTTTTCGAAGCAACGGTGCAGGTAACCAATTTCTGGAGTCGCACGAACGATGGTTTCCCCATCGAGCTCGACCATCACGCGCAAAGTTCCGTGCATCGCTGGATGCGAAGGTCCGATATTTAGCGGAACGTAACGGTCGTCAAGGATGCTGCCGTCCACGCCCGGCTCGTTATCGAAACGGATCGGCATGACCGAAGTGCAATGCTGTTGAGCATCCGCTTCGTAGTCTTTACGTAGCGGATGGCCGACGAACTGATGATGGGTCAAAATTTTGCGCAAGTTCGGGTGACCTTTAAAATGAATTCCGAACATATCAAAAGCTTCGCGTTCAAACCAATCAGCGCCGACCCATGTTGTAGTGGCAGTGTCGATCGATTCGCCCTCACCGACTTGGCATTTAATGCGCAGTCGAGAAGCATCTTTTGAGCTGAACATGTGGTAAACCACGTCGAAACGCTTCGCGCGCTTGGGGTAATCCACTCCGCAAATGTCCATCAAGAAATCGAACCGCTGCAGTTCTTTGAGCTTTCGCAAAACTGGAACGATGTCTTCTTTTGGAATTTCTAATACGTCGTCACCGACGGACTGAATAAATTTATAATTATCAACCTTCAGCGAAGTCGCGAGGTCTTGCTTTAATACTTCAAGCTTGCTCATACGGTGATTTCCAATTGTCCTTCCAAGGACGTGGTTGATGCTTCGCGATCATTCGTTGCAACGCCATGATGCCGTCTAAAACGGCTTCTGGAGTCGGGGGACATCCCGGGACGTAAACGTCGACCGGAATCACTTTGTCCGCTCCTTGAAGAACGTGGTAAGCGCGGTAAAATCCGCCCGAGCTTGCACATGCGCCCATCGAGATCACAAATTTTGGATCTAACATTTGTTCGTAAATGCGCACGAGGACCGGCGCCATTTTTTCCGTGATCGTTCCCGCCACCAAAAGTAAATCTGCTTGGCGAGGAGAGAATCGCACAACTTCAGCTCCAAAACGAGCCAAGTCATAACGAGGTCCCATCACGGACATCAGTTCGATTCCGCAACAAGCAGTTCCGTAAGGCATTGGCCATAAAGAATTTTTTCGTCCCCACGCTACGAGATCATCAAGACGAGTTGTAAACGCGTAGCTGCGGGACATGTCGTCCACCGACTGCGTCGGCGACTGAAGAATCGCGCTGGAAGTTACGCCGGTATTTGCATCACCTGCATTCATTTGCACACCTCTTTTTCATTTGACTATCAATTAGTTACCGAAATTCTCGAGACATGACAACTAGATAGATATTTTCGAGAGTGGCTCTCATCAATTCAACGCGTGCGCTTTGTTTGTTCGCTTTGCATTTGCTTCCATCGCGACCTTGTTTCTACAATTACAGTTTGCATAGACCAACGAAGGTCTAGGTTTTACAAATCAACATGAGAGGGGATATTCATGTTACTGCACATTCTGACAGCAGCTCTGAGTCTGACCATGACGGCACACGCAGCGCCCAAAGATACCAAGCAAGATCTACTGATCAAGCTCAAGCCAAATTCGGCTTACAACATGCAAATGTTTGCACAATTTGAAGGCAGCGGCGCGAAAGTAGAACAACTTTCAGACCAATGGGTTCACATTCAAGGCGGACGCAGCGTGATAAGCACGACTTCGCTAATGAAGAACTCAAATATAGAGTACGTACAACCGAACTACCCGATTCATTTATTAGAAGACTACAAGATTCAAGATCCACTTCGTCGCGCGGCGGTTCAAAAGATGCTGGCTCGCCAACCGCAAGCGGCCGCTCCGAAAGATCCTAAGTACACCGATAATCCAGCGATCCCTGATGCGCCACAACAGAAAACCGGACCAGATCCTTTGGTTGGAAATCAATGGGGCATGATCAACATCGGCGTTCAAGATGCTTGGAAAGTGAGCAAAGGCTCTCCAGACATGATTGTGGCGGTGATTGATACGGGCGTGGACTACACTCACGAAGATTTACTTCCAAATCTTTGGAGAAACACGAAAGAGATTCCCGCGAACGGCATCGACGATGACGGCAACGGCTACATCGATGACGTCGCCGGCTGGGACTTCGTCTCTAACGACAACAAGCCTTACGATTTAGCGGTTGAGCCTTTGCAGTTACTGACCGGCGGTAACCCAGGTCACGGAACTCATTGCGCGGGCAACGTTGCCGCACGCAGTGATAACGGTATCGGCGTTGCCGGTGTTGCACCAAACGTAAAAATCATGGCTCTGCGTTTTATCTCTGAAAAAGGACAAGGTACGACGGCCGCGGCGATCAAAGCGATTCGCTACGCAGTTGATAACGGAGCGAAAGTTCTTTCAAACTCTTGGGGATCTGAAGGCGAAGACCCAGCAGAAGGCACAGAGAACCAAGCATTGCGTGATGCCGTTCAGTACGCGCAAGATAAAGGCGTTCTGTTCATCGCGGCGGCCGGCAACGGTCACCAAGGTGTTGGTTACAGCAACGACACGGATCCAAAACCGTCTTACCCTGCGACTTACAACCACGAAAACATTATTTCGGTGGCGGCTTTGGACGCGAACGATGCGCTCGGTTCATTCTCGAACTGGGGTGTTAAAACCGTTCACATCGGAGCACCCGGCGTAAAAGTTTATTCAACAACGGTTGGCAGTCTTTACTCCGACACGGTCATCGACAAATTCGGTTTCCACGCAACTTGGGACGGAACATCTATGGCGTGTCCACACGTTGCGGGAGCTGCGGCACTGTACTGGTCCGCACACCCAGAAAAAACTTGGAGAGACGTGAAAGCGGCAATCCTGGGCAGCGCAAAGAAAATTCCGGCGGCGGCAGGGAAACTTGTTAGCGAAGGTAAATTGGATGTTAATGCGTTACTGCATTACTAGGATTTAAATTCTGATTTTGGAATGAAAAAGGGATTGCGAAAGCGATTCCTTTTTTTATTTGGAAAACGACATCGCGAAATTAAATCCTAAGCGACAAGGAACTTTGCGCACGATGCGCAAAGTTAGCGGGGTTCGGGGGCCGCGAGCCCCTGATTGCATGGACTCAGGGGAAGAAGTTCGGTCTCGACCGACACCCGGAGCTTACAGAATCGAAATTCCCATCTCCGCTCGCGCCGGCGTCCCTGCCGTGAATCCTGAAGTGCTCCGGCTCCTGCCGTCGGGCCTCACGGCCTCGCCCTGCTGGGCGACTTTCGCGATTGTTTGACAGCCTACAGCCGTTGGAAGAACAGCCGTCTAGGAAACAGCCTTCTGATCTTGCCTTCGGAAATTTTGTTTTGTTGTTTTTCATTTTCGTTGCTGCATTTGTGCTTCCGGGCGATATTACTGTCCATGTCTGCCACTGCATTTACCGAAAATACGGAGCTGTTTCGGCGTCCGTTGCTTCATTACATTCGATACCAACCGCGTGCTTTTTTTACCGGCATCTTTTTGCTTTCGTTTACGAACTTCCTGGATGGGGCTTACCCGCTATTGCTGAAGATCGGAATTGACCAGATCGAAAAACATTTGCCACTCGGTGAACTCGCTCGCACCTCCGCTTTGCTCGTGGCGGCGCTCACCGCGCTCGGGATTTTTCGGTACGGATGGCGCCGTAGCTTTGGAAAATTCCATACCTACGCGATGGAAGATATGAGGCAGCGTATTTTTAAACACTTTACGACTTTAGGTCCGACGTTCTTTCACAAGAACCAAATCGGCGAATTGATGAGCGTCGTTACGAATGACGTATCGTCTTTCCGTCAGGCCATCGGTCCCGGTCTGTTAATCTTCTTGGACGGTCTGATTTATCTAGCAATTATTTTACCGATCATGTTCACGATGAATTTCACGTGGACATGGCAGACTTTGATTTTTCTTCCGCTCGTGCCTTTCCTTATTAATAAGGTGATGAAGTTGATCTACACCAACTATAAAATCTCACAGGATCGTTTTGCGGATCTGACCGGCGTCACGCAAGAAACGATCGGCGGCATTCGCGTGGTTAAATCCTACGCGCAAGAAGAGCACCGCACGCAAATGTTCTGCGAAGCCAGCCGCAAAGTTGAAAAATCTAATAACAAAGTGGCGTTGGTCGATTCCTTCTTCATGCCCGTGATGGAATTTGGCGTGACCGGCGGCTCGGTGATTCTTTTCTTCATTGCGGCGAATGATTTGTACACGGGGGCGGTCACGATCGGAACCTTCGTCGCTTTCCATCGTTACATTCAGAAAATGGTTTGGCCCGTGACTGCTTTGGGACTCGGGTTTTCATACTACGAAAAAGGCCGCGCTTCACTGACCCGGATTAAAGAAGTGATGACTCAAGAAACCGACATTCCGGATACGGGCGAAATTGCGCTATCTCGTTTTGAAACTCTTGAATTCAAGAGCGTTTCTTTTAAGTATCCGGGTACGGAAGTTTACGCACTCAAAGATATATCTTTTAAAATTGCGTCGGGCGAACACGTTGGTCTGATGGGCCAAGTGGGCTCGGGCAAAAGCACGCTCGTGAATTTAATTTTGCGATTGTATCCCGTCATCGAAGGCCAGATTCTGATCAACGGCCTTCCGATTGAAAAATTCACGCTGACGAGCCTGCGTTCGCAAATGGTTCTCGTCACTCAAGAAGTTTTTCTTTTCAGCGAAACGGTTTCTAGAAACGTCAGCTACGGGATGCGCGAAGATCCGGACTTCACGATGGTGTCCCGCATGACCGACGTCGTAAATATCAGCGGAGAGATCGCGAATCTTCCGCAGAAGTTTGATTCGCAACTGGGCGAACGCGGAGTGAATCTTTCCGGCGGACAAAAGCAAAGGCTCAGCATCGCGCGCGGGCTCATTCTGACTTCGCCGTTCTTGATTCTGGATGATTCACTGAGCGCCGTCGACACGCGGACCGAAAAGATGATCGAAGACGAACTGCTGCGTGCGAACTCCGCTCGGCAAACGCGGCTGACGGTCGCGCACCGCCTGAGTTCATTGAAGAGCACCGATCGCATCATCGTGCTGAAGGAAGGCCTGATGGAGGCGCTCGGCACCGTGCCCGAGTTGATGGATTTTAGCCCGACCTTCCGCACGATTGTGAACGTGCAAAGCAGTCAGGAGGTGAACCATGAATGAAGATGTCGTAAGTACGAAGGTCACCTACCGAATCATGTTCAAGCGCCTGTGGCCTTACACTCGTCGCCATCCTTGGATGTTCGCGGCGGTGATGTTGATTATTTTGCTACTCACCGGGATTTCGCGGATGATTCCGCTGATCATCGGCTACGCGATCGATCACGGCGTCGTCGCAAAAGATATATCGCTGTTTAAGATGATGGCCTTAATTTACCTCGGCCTGGAAGTTTCGCGGACGATCTTGAGCTTTTCCCAGACCTATATGTTTCAGCTTCTAGGGAATCGCGTTCTGTATTATTTGCGCGAAGATTTGATTCGTCATACGCAGGCGTTGCCGCTGCAGTATTTCAATAAAACCCCGACCGGTCGGACCGTCACGCGTATCGCGAATGATGTGAGCGCACTTGGTGATCTGTTCACGGACGGCGTCATTAATATCTTCATCAACGCGGTCAATGTCGTCGCGATCGTGATTGCGATGTCTTTCATTTCGGTGAAGTTGACCGTAATCACTTTGTTGTTTTCGCCCCTGTTCATCGGTGGCGCAATCCTCTTAAGTAATAAGATTCGCGATATTCTGCGAGACCAGAAAAAGAAGCTCTCGAATATTAATTCATTCCTCGCGGAAAACCTGAACGGCATCAAGGTTGTGCAGCTTTACAATCGCGTGCCAAAGAATTTGCAATTGTTTAGGACCTTGTCCGATGAGTATCGCGACAGCAACATGAAGTCTGTCAAAGCTTACGCGGGAATGTTCCCCATCATGAATTGCTTTACGGGGGTGGTGATTACTTCGGCATTGTACTTCGGTGGGTGGATCAGCCTCGAAGGCGGCTTAACGATTGGCGCGGT
>JACMRP010000109.1 GCA_014376325.1 Pseudobdellovibrionaceae bacterium | reverse complement strand
AGACTTCCAAGACTACGTTCAAAAATGGGATTCGGACTTCGAAAACACGGCCGCAGAGATGATCCAATCTAGCTTCCTGATCGATGCGATCGCACGCAAGCATGATCTGCAATGCAAAGACGAAGACCTTGACGTGAAGTTCAAAGAGTATGCGGTTCAAACTGGTATTGAAGAAGCGCGCATTCGTGAATTCTACACCAAGCCAGAGCAAACAAGCCGACTTAGCTACATGATCACGGAAGAGAAAGTAATCGACTTCTTGAATAAATCGACGAAGGTCAAAGAAGTGGGCGCTGAGCATTTCAAAGATGAGCAAAACTAAGAATTCTCTCGCAGAGTTCTTTTCTAAAGGGTCACGCGTTGAGCTTTCGAATAAATTTTCGAGGGCCTCCGGAGTGGCCCTTTTGTTTTGTGGAGAAGCTTCTAACCTCAATTTACTATTCATTAAGCGCGCTACGAATCCTCGGGACAACTGGTCCGGACAACTGGCTTTTCCGGGCGGCAAAATGGAAGAGGCTGATTCTTCTTTGCTGGATGCTTGCTTGCGCGAGGTGCAGGAAGAGGTTGGGTTTGGACTTCCGCGCGAGGCGTATGTTGGTTCGCTGGATGACATTCAAGCACGCAAGCGCGGACAGTTAGTAGGCTTTTACATTCAGCCATTCATATTTTACTTACCTGAGCGTCCCGAACTGATTGCTTGCGAAGACGAAGTTGCCGAAATTATTTGGGTGGGTTTAGATCATCTTCGCGACGAAGCCAACCGTGCGGAATACATCTATGATCGTGACGGCACAAATCTAAATTTTCCCGGAATCCTCTTTGAAAACGGTGACGTTCTGTGGGGCCTGACTTACATGATGGTGAACGATTTACTTAAAAAACTACAGGGCTACTAACGGCAGTTCTGAAACTGTTCAAAGTAGCGTTGGCAGACGGTGTATTGCGATTGGCAATCTTGCGGATCGGTCGATTGATAATTTGCGGCGGGACATTCGCGCAAAATCCCTTGAGCAACATTCACGACCACGGTCCCTTCAGATACCGGTTTTCCATCGTTGATAAGAATATATTGAACCTTATTAGCGCCAGACAAGAGCAAAGGTTTCTGAAACAAATTCGAAATCCATAAATTAAATACTTCGGTGCTGCGACCAAGTGAAGAGTCATAATTAGCACCGCGCTCGCGTCGGCTGCGATCTGCACGAACGCTCGCAAGTTGAATACTGTCAGCGACGACTCCAGCAGGGCCTACGAAGTAAGCGAAGTTACCCGGTTCTAAAACTTTATCGCGGCAGGAATATTGAACGCTGACTCCATCGGAACACGTAACGGCGACCGCACCATGTACCGCTATAGCGGTGAACTGATTTCCAGAAGAAAAGCCAACGTCCGCGGAAGCAGACGACACCACGGTCAGAGGTAAAATGAGTGAGATAACTAAAGCCGAGTAACTAGCAATGATCGAAGCGACTGCTTTCAATTGAGGCCTCCAGAAAGGTAAAACTAGATCGCCTTCCCGGAAAATGCAAACCTACCTTGCTCAACGCGCCAAAACCTTCAACGTCTTCCATGCTTTTAAATAGCTAAAAGCTTGGTAGACTTGGTAGTCGTTTTTAAAGAGTTTCTCCCTCTGCGTGAGGTTTCCTTCTTTTTTATTTCCAACATCTTTCCACCAAGCAAGCGCGTTGTTGGTCTCTTTTGCGCCGACGTCGAGCTTCTTTTGAACTTTTTCGACATCCTTTTCGCGATCGCCACGCAAATGACCCGCAATGTCTTTTTCACGTGTGATCTTGGTTTTTAAAACGGCCTTCGCAAATGCTTCTGGTTCAACATCTTCAATTTCGATATCGGGCTTAATGCCCTCTGCCTGGATACTGATTCCGCTTGGAGTGTAGTAACGCGCGACCGTTAGCTTTAAACCGCTTCCGTCGCCAAGTCGTACAACCGATTGCACCGAGCCTTTACCAAAAGTCCTTTGCCCCACGATCAACGCACGTTTGTTATCCTGAAGTGCTCCGGAAACAATCTCGCTCGCGGATGCGGTGTATTCGTTCACCAAAATCACGATCGGGAAATCGGTGAAGCGACCTTTTTTAGTGGCGCTCGAGATTTCTTTTTCTTTTTTGTTACGCCCGATAGTGCTGACGATGGCTCCGTCTTTTAAGAACATATCGCTGACCTTGATCGCCTGATCGAGCAACCCACCAGGATTGCGGCGCATGTCGATGATCAAACCATCCATACGTTTGTTGCTCTTGATGTGAGCGTCGATCGCTTTTTCTAAATCTTTGGAGGTGTTTTCGATGAAGCTTGTGATTTTGATATACGCGTACGTGTCTTCAAGATCGGTGTACTTCACCGATTTGATTTTTACGCTGCCACGAGTGATCGATATGTCTTTTGGTTCTTCTTCATTTTCACGAACGATTCTAAGGACAACTTTAGATCCACGTTTACCGCGCATTAACTGCGAAGCCTCTACTAAACTTAGGCCCTTCGTGCTGTGCCCATCGACGGCAATGACTCGGTCCCCTGGCTTTATTCCGGCTTCCCAAGCGGGCGTGTCTTCAATCGGTGAAATGATCGTAAGGACTCCGTTGGTGACCGAGATTTCGATACCTAACCCGCCGAATTCCCCGCTAGTTTCAGTTTCAAAATCTTTAAACATCTCGGGAGGCATAAAATTGGTGTGGGGATCAAGCTCCCGCAACATGCCTTTAATTGCTCCGTAGATTAGTTTTTTAGTATCGACCTCTTCGACATAGTATTGCTCTACGTAATTTAAAACCTTCGTAAAGTTTTGCAAGTCGGCGTAACGCTCTTGCGCGTAGGCCTTTACTTGAAAACCTGTTTCCACTAACAGGAACAACGCCAAAATTAAAACAAAGGCTAAGATAAATGTCTTCCACTTGCGTGCGAATGCCATCATAGGCTGAATCCTTTCACCCATTCCATCGGATTGTAGGGCTCTGAAAAATGTCGAACTTCAAAATACAGACCGTTCACTTGATCAAAATTACTTTTTCCACTGCTCGCGATAATTTGTGCCTGGGCAATTTCTTGCCCCAGCTGCACGCGAACACTGGCGTTATATCCATAGACAGTATAGTAATGATCCCCGTGATCGAGTATCAAAACTTGTCCTAGTCCGGGAAGACTGCCCACGAAAGAAACCACTCCGCTAAATACCGCGCGAACGGGACTTCCAAACGGTGCCGCAATCAATAGACCTTTGTTGCTTAGAACATACGGCTGGTCGTTCTGTTTGACCAAGCCAAACTGTTTGCTGACCGGACCTTGGGCCGGACGTGGAAGCAAACCTTTTTGCGCTTCGAACGACGGACGCATCAACATATCTATCAGACCACTATCCGCCAGATCGTAACTGAGCGATTTGTCTTTAAGATTTCTGATCTTGTCCTGAGTAAACATCTTCGTGCGCTTGATTCCTGAAAGAATTTTACTCTTTTGGCTTACTTCTGTTTGAAGTTTAATTTCATGATTTTGCAGCTCTGATTCCAGACTTTGAAGGCTGGATAGTTTTTGCGTCAGCTTCGTTTTTCGGTACTGCATATCTTTAACTGCTTCGCGGAAATTTTTAATTAATTGCGAATCACGTTGCGCGACAATTCCTAAAATCTTCAGGTTTCTTTCGAGATCGGCAGAACTTTTGGCGCCGAATAGAAATCTTGCGAGCGTTGGGCCCCGAAGCTTATATATAGCGCGGAGTCGTTCCGTTAGTTGCGCTTTCTGAAGTTCCGCTTGATGGTCGTGATCGGTTATTCGCTGGTTAAGACCTTCGATTTCTAGCTGGACCATGCTCTTTTGCTGACCTAGCTCTGATTTTTCAGTGACGAGTCGTTTTAGATTTCGATTGATGCTGTAGAGGGCTGTTAAAACTTTCCTCTGTTTTAAATCTTGGATCTCTAGGTTGTCTTTCGCGATTTTGATATCGTGGGCAATCTTCTGCAATCCAGGATCTTTCGCCGGGATTTCTGCGTGCGCAGACGTTCCAATCATAAGGGCCGCAAAAAATCCAATCATATGCCGCGCGCCGCCCAGCCGTCATTAATTTGCCGAACACAAAGGTAAGACGCGACCGCGCCCAAACCCGCTCCGACCAAGCAAAATGCAATCATCAAAGCCGGACTCAAAAACTTAAGATGCTCTGCTAGCTGCAAAAATTGCAACTCGCGCTGAAACATTCCGGAGATCCCAGAGAACATTAAATAAGAAAATCCCACGGCCAAAGCGGAAGAAACTAAACCAAGGGTCGCACCTTCCATCAGAAAGGGTCTGCGAATCATGCTCGGTGTTGCACCGATGAGTTCTAAAACTTCAATCTCTTGACGCCGGGACTGGACCGATGCACGAATCACGTTCGACAGTACAAAAAGCGCCGCCCCAAGAATAATGATGCCGACCGCTTCACAGGCGCGTTGGAAGTAAAATAAAAACCGACTGTACTTTTGAACCCAGTCTTGGCCGTAACTAACTTCGGCAACGGTCTTTTCGGACTTCAGCAGCGTGGCTAGGCTATCTAAAACTCTAACGTGTTCCATGGCGCCGACGCTGTCGCTTAAGGAAACCTGTAGGCTAGCGGGAATCAGACTTAGCAAATCTTTTTCGTTCAGAATATCTGGAGCGTAACTTGCCATCTGTCCGCGGAAATCACTTAATGCAGTTTCTTTACTGACAAACTTTACTTTACCGATGTTCTTGTCTGATTGAATTTTATTTTGGAGCTCTTTGATTTCTTCAGCTTCAGAGTTTTCAGTTAAGTAGACGGTCATTTGCAAATCCTCACCCCAGACCGTCAGAATCTTTCGGAGGTTCTGTGATAACAAAACCGAAATTGTAACGACCAAGTAGCATGCGGTGACCACTACCAAGGTGGAAAACTGCAATGCCCAATTTTTTTTGAAGCTGCTAAGTCTTTGTTGCAACACCGAGCGGATCATTATTGATTCCCCACAAGCAAACCATCTTGAAGCACCAACACCCGTTTGTTTCGACGCTTTACCATATCGTGATCATGAGTCGCGATGAACACGGTCGTGCCCTGGGTCGACACACGTTCGAAAAGATCCATGATCTCTTCGCTCAATCGCGGATCCAGATTTCCCGTGGGTTCATCCGCAATTAGCACTCCCGGCTGATGCACGATTGCGCGTGCGATGGCGGTCCGCTGCTGCTCGCCGCCAGAAACAAATTCTGGAAACTGATCATATTTGTGTGTTAAGCCCACTTGCTCTAAAACTTCTTGGACACGTCGCTGTATGGATTGCGGTCGATCGCCGCGGATCTGCAGCGGCAGCGCCACATTTTCGAAAATCGTGCGGTCTTTGAGCAAGCGGAAGTCTTGAAATACGACGCCGATTTTGCGACGGTATTCGGCAATTTTATTTTCATTCATTTTGCTAAGATCGATACCTGCAACGTGAACTGCGCCGGATGTTGCGGTATCAAAAGCCGATATCATTTTAAACAGGGACGTTTTGCCGGCGCCACTGGGCCCCGTTAGGAATACGAACTCGCCTTTGCCGACGGACAGTTCGATATTTTTGAGCGCATGAATCGGGCCGGGATACGTTTTGTAGACGTGCGAAAATTCAATCATCCTTTTATTCTAGATACCGCAGCTGGTTCTGCATAGGAGACTCGGACTAAGCTCGACGAGAGGCTTGCATTATAACTCGACCTTGGTTTGATACTAATTTTTGCTCGAGTTTTCTTTGAAGGGAACCGATCTATCTTATGTCTGGTTGACATAAAAACTCCTCTTGTCAGAGAGGAGAAATCCGTTTCGAAAAAGCGACTCGCAAGGTCGCTTTTTCTTTTTGCAAACCGCGATCCTGCTTAATACCTGTCTCAGTCAGATTTCAACCCAGTCCAGGAAAGAAGTCCGGAAAACTACGGCATCTTCCCGGCCATCAACACGTCCAAGATGTCAGAGTGTTGCCGACGAAGCGCGTTTTTGATCGATTCCTCTTCGCGGATGGCACCCGCAAGCAGGATCACTTCGTAAGAAGTTTTAATCGTCTTAATAACGGCCCCGTTACAGAATATTCGGCTGACGACGAAGGGATTTCGCTGTCCCCAGTCTTCTGTCTGCACATGAAATTTCTGACCACGCACTGTCACATCCGAATTAAAACCTTTTTGCATGGAGGAACTCTAGCATATGATCCCCCCAGAAATCAAAAGGGAGGTTTCAAAAATGTGGAATGAATTTAAGGCTTTTATCAGCCGCGGAAATGTTCTAGATTTGGCAGTCGGTATCATCATCGGGGCGGCCTTCGGTAAAATCGTTTCTTCCTTTGTTGCGGACGTTTTGATGCCGGTCGTAAGCCTCGGAATGGGCAAAGTCGATTTCGCGAATCTGTTCATCTCTTTGAATGGTGAACATTTCGAAACTCTCGCTGACGCAAAAAAAGCGGCGGCACCGACGATCAACTACGGAATGTTTCTGAACAGCGTCATCGATTTTATCATTGTTGGTTTCGCGATCTTTTTGATCGTCAAAGCAGCTACTAAATTGCAAAAGCATCCGACGACGACTCCGACCACGAAAGAGTGTCCGTATTGCGCTTCGATGATCGCGTTGAAGGCAACAAAATGCCCTCAATGCACGAGTGCCCTCGCTTAACTAGCTCTGACCTAAGTCGTATCATTCTGAGATTCCTTCCGGTTGGAACCAGTTTTGCTTATTATAGTGATACCCAGGGGGGAATCTCATGAGTTTGAATAGACCGTTCACAATCCTATCACTTGCCCAAATAGTCTGCACATTCGCCCTTGCGGTTTCGTTCGGTGTTTCGGAGCGGGCTTTTGCTGATGACTGTGATTCCGAAATGAAGACCTATATCAAGGATAACTGCGAAAAGAAGGAAGCAGAAAAAGTCGGCGGCGACCTTTACAATAACTGTCGTTCATACAAAAAAATATGCGCAACTGTCGCGCCTAGGGAAAGAGAAGAATCTTCCAGTTGTCGTTCTAAAGATAGATATGATTTGGCACAGAAAGAACTTGCAAAATCTTGCGGCAAAGCCGGCTACGGTTCAAACTGCCAAAGCGCTATCGACGCGTGCGAGGACTTAGCTGAGAGTGATGAATTTGATGGTGGCAAAAGCAACGCATTCTTAGAAGCAATTGGAACTAGCATCGGCGCAACAAACTTTAACAGCACGGGAAACAAATGCCCTACCCTTGCCGGAAAAGACTACTTCCGCGATAAAAAAGACATTGAGAAAGATATTAAGGACAACAGCAAAGATCTAGCGGACCTCAAGAAAGAAACTGCTGAGCTCGAAGATAGTTACAACAAAGACATTCAAGAGGTCCAAACCGGAATTACTGAAGCACAGGAAAAATTAAAATCAGACAAGCTCGACATGAGCAAAGAACAACGCCAACGTACCACTGAATCCGCTAAGACAACAACCGAAGTAGCTGCACAAATTCGAGCAAAACAAACTCAAAATCTATCCATTCGGAATCAAATGGCCGAAGTGTATAGAAGTAAAAATTCTAACTTGCTACAGATGAGCGAAACAGCCAGCAAACTTGCATGCATGAAAAAAGTACGCGAACTGCGCAAAGCTTACGACACTGATTATGCTGGCGCTAGTAATAAGGGCGGACTCGGATTCATTAAACAAGCATCCGCAAAAAAGCAGGAGCTGAACGACACGTTTTTGGACTGCATGTCCCAATTTGACGTTCAACGAAATGCTTTAATCGCACAAACTGAAGAGAAAATCCAAGTATTTCAAGACATGATAAACAGCAACATTTCAGACATAGACAACGCGACCCAACAGCTTGCATCGATGCAAATACAAGAGCACCAAGCAAAGGCTGATGACACCACAAAAATGAATGACGCCGCTCAGTCTGTGATCGACAAAATAGCCAAGGCCCAAGCTCGACTAACCAGTTTAGCGACCACCCAAACGAAGAAAGCTAAAGCCATAACTGACAAACAAGCCGAAATGGAAGCTGACTCGAGAAAAAAATCTAACGAGCTTGCTGCCTTAGGCACTGTTCCTAAAAGCAAAACAAGTACAATGAGTCTTCAAGAAGTTGAAGGCGACTACTCTACAGTTAAATCTGCAAGAGATGACTTTGAGGAAGCTTCGAAAATTGATGGTCCCTGCAAAGGCCTCTACAGATCTGCAGACTCACCGAAGACAACTCCATCTTCACGATCCAGCACAACGAGAACCAAACGCTAGTAACTCTCCCCGCCCTCCGGCTAGCTCGACTTAGCGGAGGGTCCGCGCAAGCATTGCTAGACCCTCACATTTTGCACTGATAAACTATTTGCTCATTGGGAAAAATGGATTTTCCGAAGGAGCCTCCACTGTGCTGAAAAAGATCATTATTGCCTGCGTCGCTCTCGCTGTTTTGGGCGCAATCGGTGCCTACGCTACTTTTCATTCGATCAAATCTAGTCTTCCAAAATTGATCACCGTTCAAGATTACGAACCGCTTTTAGTGAGCGAAGTTTATGATCGCAATAATAAAAAAATCGGTGAATTCTTTCGCGAACGCCGCACCCTGCTTCCTTACGAAAAAATTCCGAAGCACCTCGTTCAATCTTTCCTAGCGGCCGAGGACGGAGAGTTCTTCCAGCATAAGGGAATCAACTACACCGCGATATTACGCGCGACCATTGCGAACATTCGTGCGGGACGCACGGTTCAAGGCGGATCGACGATCACGCAACAGCTAGCAAAAACCTTGCTGCTAAAAAATCCAGAAAAAACCCTGCTTCGCAAAGTACGCGAGGCGATGCTGGCTCAACAGATGGAAGAAAATCTTAAAAAAGAAGAGATTCTTTATTTGTACTTGAACGAAATTTATTTCGGCCAAGGCGCGCACGGAATCGAAGTGGCTTCGCAGACGTATTATCACAAGCCTGCAGAGAAACTGACCTTAGCAGAAATGGCGATCTTAGCGGGACTTCCGCAAGCGCCGACACGCTATTCTCCGGTCTCTAATCCGACGCGCGCTAAAGAGCGTCAGGTGTATACTCTGCATCGTATGGCCGAACTCGGGTTTGTCACGAAGGCAGAAGCCGAGGCGGCAATCAAAGAGCCGGTAAAAGTTTACGTCCGTGAAAATTACGAGCAGTACGCGGCCTTTTTCTTAGAAACTGTCCGTCAGCAGTTGGTAGCACAATTGGGCGAAGACCAAGTGTTGGATAAGGGGCTGCGCATTTACACGAGCCTCGATATCGAAAAACAAAAGACGGCGCAAGATTCCGTCGTCAATGGTTTAAAGGAACTTGACAAGCGCCAGGGATTCCGTGGACCGCTAAAGCAGTTTACTACTAAGGAAGAGATCGAAAAGTTTTTAATCGACGGTCGAAAAAAGTTGGTTTCGGATTCTACTCCGGTGCGAATCATCACGGTCGAAGGTAAGTTTGCAGAGATTGAACCTTCGAAAGATCCGAATGCTTTTAAGAACATGCCGAGCTACCTAAAGATCGGATTGTCCGCCGAAGCTTTAGTCGAAAAAGTCGACGACCAGGTTGGACTTGTTTACGTTCGGGTTGCCGATGCACGCGGCTTGATCGATTTAGAAACTATGAGCTGGGCCCGCAAGCCGAACTCTGAAAAGAAATCTGAATATGATCCTATACGAAAACCTTCCGAAGCACTGAAGGCCGGAGACGTGATTCTGGTTAGGGTTGCGGGCGATACGTTCACTTCGAATCGCCTCAGCGGACTTGTTAAAAACAAAAAGCCCGGCACGGTAACTCCAACCAATCTTCCAGACTTTAATAAGTTTTTATCTCTGGAATTGGATCAAGAGCCGATCGTGGAAGGTTCGCTGATTTCGTTCGACGAACAGACTCAGGATGTTTTAGCGATGGTTGGCGGCTACAGTTTTGCACGCAATGAATTCAATCGCGCCCTTCAGGCAGCGCGACAAACTGGTTCTTCGTTTAAGGCCATCGTCTATGCTTCGGCGTTAGATAAAGGCTTTACTCCCGCAAGTCCTATCATGGATGCTCCAGTCGTTTTCGAAGATGAAGCGAAAGAAAAAAATGATGATGAAGGCCAAGAAGAAGCCAAAGTTTGGAAGCCTTCCAATCACGGCAAAAACTTCGGTGGTGAAATCACTTTCAGAAACGCACTCGTAAAATCTTTGAATATTCCTGCAGTCAAGGTGATCGAAGACGTGGGAGTCCCTTGGGCAACCGACTATGCGAAAAGACTTGGTATCTTTAGTCCGCTGAATCCAGATTTTACCTTGGTCCTTGGTTCGAGCAGCGTAACACTCTACGAAATGACCAAAGTTTTCGGAGAATTTGGAAGACTCGGCAAGCGCTTGCGCCCTGTAATTATACACAAGGTAGAAGATCACGGCGGACAAAAGATCGCCGACGCTACCAGCCTGGACGTGCGTTTCAACAAAGAGATTTCAGAAATTGATAAACAATTCGATGATCGCCGCACGGCTTTCCTAGAAAAAATTAAAAATCTGACCCCAGAACAAATGCTGGAAGAGAAAAAGAGACGCCCCGATTTTAATTTTTATTTCGATGATAAAGAGCAATTGGTAAAACCACAGACGGCTTACATCATGACGACCCTGCTCAGGGGCGTTGTGGAAGACAAGAACGGAACAGGTGGCCGCGCCCGCATGGTTGGACGCGAAGTTGCCGGTAAAACCGGAACCACGAACGGTTACTATGACGCGTGGTTTATCGGTTACACCCCGCAAATTGTCACCGGCGTATGGGTCGGCTTCGACAAAGAGCGAAGTATCGGAAAAGGCGAGGTCGGTGGACGCGCCGCACTTCCAATTTGGAGCGAGTACATGAAAGCCGCGCATGAAGGTCTTCCGCAGATGACATTCCCTGTCCCAGAGGGTATCGTTTTTGCCAGTATCGATGGCGATACCGGAAGACTTGCCAGTGCGGCGACTAAGAACGCCGTTAGACAAGCCTTCGCTGAGGGTACTGAACCAACAGCGGCTTCGAGCAAATCAGAAGAAGCTACTGATTTTTTAAAAGAGGATTTGTCTAATTGAAAGAGATTCACCTATGGGGGGTGAAGCAAAATAATCTTAAGAACATTGAAGTCAAAATTCCTGTCGGACAACTGACGGTGGTTTGTGGACCTTCTGGTTCTGGAAAAAGCTCCTTAGCTTTTGAGACACTTTTTGCTGAAGGCCAACGTCGTTTTATTGAGAGCATGTCGAACTACGCCAGACAGTTTTTGAATAAAGCACCGAAGCCAGATATCGAAGGCATTACAAATATTCCCCCCGCCATTTCTATTGAGCAAAAAAATTCGGTGAAGAGCAGTCGCTCGACCGTGGGTACCACCACGGAAGTCATCGACTATCTTCGGTTGCTGTTTGAAAAAATCGGTGTGCCCTTCTGCCCGACTCATCACGTTCCTTGCGAAAAAGAGAGTGTTGGCGAAGCTACCGACAAGGTCGTCAAATTCTTCGCTGGCAAACGTGGCTACATTTTAGTCGAAATCACCGCGGATGGCCGCGTGGCCGAAGGTATAAAGCTCCACTCTTTGCTTTTGCAAGATGGCTATCTTCGTATCTATATTCCGAAAGAAGCAAAGGCCGCCGCTAAAGAAAAGAACGAAAAAAAATCTAAGAAAAAAGCAATTCCCGCGGACAAGAAAACCACCGTCAGTGTTTTGTCTGAGCCAGGCTCTACTATTCTGAAAGAAGAACTCGGCGACGTCATTGAAATCAGCGAATCGGCCGCACTCAAAAAAGGTTTGCCCAAAGAGCGTTTTTTCCTAGTTATCGATCGTTTGTCGTTTAACGAAGACGAAAAGGGCCGCATTGGGGATTCCATGACCCAAGCGTACGATGCGAGCATAAAATATAATACCAATGTTATTTCTCGTCGCGCTAACATTGTGACAACCGATGGCGAAAAGCTGCAAATGAGCGAAGAAGCCTCTTGCCCGATTTGTAACTACACTCCGCCGCCACTGACTTCGGCTTTGTTCAGTTTCAACAGTCCGATTGGCGCTTGCCCGACTTGCAAAGGATTTGGCAACATTCTGGAAATCGATGAAAAGAAAGTCGTTCCAAATCCGAATTTAAGTTTGGCTTCGGGCGCGCTGAATCCCTTTACGATGCCTAGTGCCGCGCACGAAAAACGTCAGCTTCTGGCTTACGTTAAGAAAGCAAAGATCGATCCGCACATGCCTTGGAAGGATCTTCCCAAAGAACAGCGTCAAACCATTTGGGACGGCAACAAAGATTTTTTCGGAGTAAAAGGTTTGTTCGAGTATCTTGATCAGATCAAATACAAGATGCACGTACGGGTTTTTATTTCCCGTTTCCGCAGTCCTTTCCTGTGTCCAGATTGCAAAGGGGCACGTCTTCGTAAAGAAGCGCTCAACGTATTCATCGACGGCACAAATATTCAAGATATGTCATCGAAGACAATTGAGGATCTTTGCGAACTGTTTAAAAAATTAGATCTGCGACCCCATCAGGTCGAGGTATCGGGCGAAGTCCTTAAGCAAATCCGCGCCCGCTTGGATTTTTTAATTCGAGTTGGCGTGCATTACCTATCGCTCAGCCGCGAAACCCGCACGTTATCCGGTGGCGAATACCAACGATTGATTCTGGCGAATCAGTTAGGTATGGGACTTTCGCAGACTTTGTATGTTCTAGACGAACCTACGGTTGGCTTGCATCCCCGCGATAACGATCGACTGATCGAAATCTTGAAGGACCTCAAAGACCTCGGCAATACGCTCGTAATCGTTGAACACGATCACGACGTGATCAAAAACAGTCAGAACATTATCGAAATGGGTCCGGGATCTGGATATCTCGGTGGAGAAGTCATTTACTCTGGCCCGACCGAAGATTTTTATAAAAGCAAAAATTCAGTGACGGTTCCGTTTCTTCTGCCGAATAAAACTTGGGTTGAACGCGAAGTTCGTCCTGTGGATCTAGAAAACTACAAATTCAAAATCACCCTGACCGGAGCGAAGGGACACAATCTTCGCGATGTTGATGTGATCTTCCCGCTGAACCGATTGGTCACCGTGACCGGTGTCAGCGGTTCTGGCAAATCGACATTGATATCTAAAACTTTGTATCCCGCACTCGCTCGCGAACTGGATATCGAGTTTTTACCGGCTCAAGAGTTCAAATCTATTGAAGGCGTCGATAACATTAAGAATGTTTTGCTGATCGATCAGTCGGCAATCGGTAAGTCGGCACGAAGTTCACCCATTACTTATTTAAAAGCCTTCGATCTTATCCGAAACATTATGGCGTCGACACCGGAGTCTCAGGCCCGGGGTTATACTCCTGGGACATTCAGTTTGAATGTCGATGGGGGCCGTTGCCCTTCGTGCAAAGGCACGGGCTTTGAAGAGATCGACATGCAGTTTATGGATAACGTCATTATCCCTTGCGATGTTTGCGACAGCAAAAAGTACCGACCAGAGATTTTAGAAGTTCAGTACAAAGGCAAAAACGTCTTCGAGATCTTATCGATGACGGTGCAAGAAGCGATGGGCTTCTTCGTGGCTCACCCGAATATTCGAAAACCTCTTAGCGTCCTAAAAGAAGTGGGCCTTGATTATTTGCAGCTCGGCCAGCCGGCCAACAGTTTGAGCGGCGGCGAATCGCAGCGCTTAAAAATCGCGAAAGAGCTTTCTAGCGTCAGCCAAAAAGCGACGTTGTATATTCTTGATGAACCAACCACGGGATTGCATTTCCGCGAAGTCAATTTGCTGATGAACGTGCTGAATAAACTAATAGATGCTGGCGGCAGCGTCATCGTGGTTGAGCACAACCAAGATGTCATTCGCGGCTCCGATTACGTGATTGACCTTGGCCCCGAAGCAGGCAAAAAAGGCGGAAATATCGTAGCGCAAGGCACTCCGGAACAGATCATGGAAGAAAAGAAGAGTCTGACCGGCCAGTATTTAAAGCGCTACATTCAAGAATACACCGTTAAAGACACGGTCCGGAAAAAATAGAGAATGAAGTCAGAGATTTCTAGGATCATTAAAGAACTGAAGCCGTATCGCAAAACGGTTTACGTCGTCGCCTTTGCAGCGATCTGTTATGCGCTTAGTTACGGGACAATGATCAAGGGCCTTCAAGGTCTCATCGACAGTCTGAGTGTAAAACAAACTGACCAGGCTACCCAGACGGCGATTACGCTTGTGATCCTGGCGGCAGTTGCGGGCGTCAGTCGTTACTACTACATATATTTGATGAACTACGTTGCGGAATGCGTGACGCAAAATATTCGGCAAAAGCTACAGCGCAAGTTCATGAACCTGACCCTTACCTTCCATAACAACTTCGCATCCGGCTCTGGCGGGTTGATCTCGCGCATCCTGAATGACATCCGTGTTATCCAAGATGGACTCCGAATGGTTGCGGATATTTTTTGCCAACCCTTGCTGCTTTCATATTTTATTTATTTGCTGGTCAGTAAAAACTGGCGTCTTACGTTGGTGTTGTTGATTGCGGTGCCGATCGTTGGCATCTTTCAAAGAAATATTTCTCGCAGTCTCCGAAAATACCTTCCGCGCGGGCAAGAAACTTTAGAACGAATGACTTCGACGATCAAAGAATCCTTAGACGGCGTTCGCGTGATTCAGTCTTTCAATCTAGAACAGGTCATGGCAGAGAAATTAGTCACTGAATCAGGCGACTACCTGGCACTTCGTAAAAAGATTCACTCACGCATCGAAATCATGAGCCCCGTCACCGAGTTCATCGCATCGCTGTTAATCTTAGGAATTTTGTTGTTTGTCGCTAACGAAATCGCAAACGGTCGCGCCACCGCTGGTGAATTCGTCGTCTTCATCACGACTTTAATGGCGGCAAATCAGCCTATTAAAAAGTTTCAGGAAAGCTACGTGCGGATCCAAGAAGTCATCGTTTCTGCACAACGCGTGTATTCGATCATTGACGATCCACAGGTCGTTACCGAAAGTGCCAAAAATTTACCCTTTCCGAAGAATTGGCAGACGATCACCTACAAAAACGTTTCGTTCTCGTACGGAAAAGACCGGATCCTGAACAGCATTAACTTGACCATCCGTCGTGGCGAAAAAGTCGCCTTGGTCGGCGAAAGCGGCAGCGGAAAATCGACCATCGTAAATTTGCTAGAGCGTTTCTTTGATGCGACCGAAGGCACGATCTTGATCGACAACATCAACATCCTTGATATCAATCTGCAGGACCTCCGGAAAAATATCGCGCTCGTGAATCAGGACGTCTTTTTATTCAGCGACACGATTGAGCGAAATATCCAGGCCGGCGACTTCACCCGCAAAATCGAAGACGTCCCCGCGATGGCGAAGCTAGCGAATGCGCATGACTTCATCATGAAAATGCCGATCAACTACACCAGCCGGGTCGGTGACCGCGGAAATTTACTTTCTGGCGGCGAAAAGCAACGCATCAGCATAGCTCGCGCACTATTCAAAGATGCACCGCTATTGATCCTTGATGAAGCGACGAGCGCGCTCGATACCGCTAGCGAGATCGAAGTACAGAAGGGGCTTGATTACTTGATGCAGGGTCGTACGGCGCTCATCATTGCGCATAGGCTTTCGACAATTCAAAGCTCCGATAAAATCGTCGTGCTTAAAGGCGGACGCATCATGGAAATCGGAACTCACCAGCAATTGGTCGAGTCGAAAGGCGAATACCACCGCTTCTACACTCTTCAGCACCGTATATAGGCGCCTGCCACAAACAATTACAGGGCCATCGTCCGGTTAGTGCAACTTTTAGACAGAGACCCATTAAGTTTGTCCAATCTTTTGACGATATTAAAGTTGAAAGCTTAGACAGTTACTAAAAGGAGTCTAGAATATGATCAATTGGGACGAGTTTGAACACATACACGTGATTCGTAAGCTCAAACAAATTTTGGGCGCTTGGTGGAACATCGACGTCATCTTTACAGATGAATGCGGCCAAATCAGAGGGTTCGATCAAGAGAAAACTCAGTTCAGCAATCCGGCAGTCGCGATGCTCATGCAAAAAGAGACGGCGAAATCCAGCATCGGCGAAATGGTCAGCAAAACGATCGACGATCTTCGCACGTCGCAAAATCGATACAGCCTGCGCAAGTGGGATATGGTTGGTTTCGACGTCGGTATCTTCCCGATCCTGATTCAAAATGATTTCGTCGGTACGGTTGTCGCAACCGGCTTCTTCCGCGAACAGACTGCAGCCCCACGACTAGAAGAAATTCGTGAGCGTTTAGCCGCTTTCGGGATGTCTGCGGACACCATCGACAAGTGCCTCAGCAAACTCAAATATCTAGAAGAGCAAGATCGTCTGCATTTCTGCGAAGTTTGCGAATTGGTTGCCCAAGAGATCGTGACTTTGCATTTGGAGATTACTTCTCGCGAAGATCGCATCAAAGAGCTCAACAAAGAACTTGGTAACAGATTCAAATACGACAACATGATCGGTAAATCGAAGCCGATGCAGTCATTATATTCTCTCATGGATAAGATTAAAACTGCGGATTCGACGGTT
>JACMRP010000108.1 GCA_014376325.1 Pseudobdellovibrionaceae bacterium | reverse complement strand
AGGCGCCCTTCTCTGAATTTTAGGACGGCAGTCCTGAATCCCGGACAATTCCGCCGGAAATACGCCTCAGTACGATTATACGCGGATTTGGCGGCGATGATGATTGGCCAAAGAATTGTAATACCCCACACCGACACACACGCAAACGGAGTGAACAATGCCTCAAGAGTTACTTAAAAAGTTAAAAAACGATCTCGATCAAAAAGCGGGACATTTGCGGATTCGCGGACAGTTGCACCTGACTAAGAGTCAACCGGCTTACTGCGATGCCGTTTTACTCCGGGACGTCAGTTTGGAAAATGACGTTTCCGGTTGGATTGATGAGCGCACATCGTGGTCCGACCTATTGGATCGATATCAGTCAATGGATCCGGAATTGATCTCTGGCCAACCGCCAGAGCACTTCGCAGTTCGAGTGCTGAGTGGCCGCGGATCGATTTGTTCTGGCAAAAATATATTTCTGTTTTTTCCGCACTGTTTAGGAATTACCGAAACGGATAGCAGCGAAAGTTTTGGTCTTGAGCTTGTGGATGTCTGGCGAAACGTTTTTGAAAAAGTAGTGTTTCCATGCGCAAGATCCGTTCTAGATTCTGAAAGTCTTGTCGCCGCATTGCCGGGTCTTCTTCACGCCATAGAAAAAACGACTTACCTAGCTTCGGTGTTTCACGAGATCGGTCACCGCATCGGACCGTGGAAAGTTTCGCCGAAGCCAAATGAAAAACTGCGTGTGGACTCTTTCTATCTGGACATCTTAGGAGAGCTTTCGACGGATTGTGCGCTCGTAAAAAACTTAAGTCCATTTCCAGAAATAAATTCGTTCGTGACGTTGCAAAGAATGTTTTGGTTCGGCAGACGGGGGTATTTGGACAATCCAAAGTCTGCATGGCTGAACACCGACAATGATTCTTGGATATCGGCTTTTCTTTGGAACGAACTGACCCGTCAAAAACTTCTTCAAAAGAACGGCGACAAGTGGAATCTGAAATTTTCCGAATTGCCTGGTTTTTATTCTGAGCTCTATTCAGAAATTCAAGATCTTGGCTTAGAGGTCTTACGGCATTCCACCAAATTAATGCAGAACCAAATCGTCGAACATTGGATGCGTTCGAAAGTTGATTGGGACCCGTTAGCGGGATTCGCGCTTTCAGAATCCCAGCAAGATGCCTTTGCCAGCTGCGCCCGTTACCCGGAAATTCCGCAATTTAATCCCATTTTAGATTTAAACCCTCAGGAGATGTTATGAAAACAAAAATTATTTTAATCGAAACTTCCGATATCGGTGCGCGCTACACGGCAGAGGCCGTCCGTCGTCTGGGCCACGAGCCTGTTTTTTTGGTGAACTTAGCAAACTACCAAGGAGACACTCTTCAACAAATAAAACAGTTTGAACATTATCAAGTCGACACCACCAGCATCGAGGCGATGTTGAATTTTATTCGGCTGCAGAGCTGGCAGATCGCGGCCGTCACGACCTTTCTGGATTCGCGACTTCACCTCGCAATCCAGATGGCCCAGGCGCTCAACGTGCGGGGACTTGATCCGGCTTTGCTTCCGTTTAAAGATAAGGCCGCTGTCTGTAAATTGGGTGAATCCTTTAGTCCACCATCTGTTTCTTTCAGCAAACACGATATTCCACTCGCAGAGATCGAATCCTTAAGAAAATCATTTCCATCCATTATTTTAAAACCGCGTTGCACGGCGGGCGGCATCGGCGCTCGTGAATTTGCGGCTTCGGAACCGATCTCTGAAATATTGGGCCATCTGAACTCGCTAGAAATCCCGAATCATCTGCAACCCACCGAATGGATGGCGCAAGCTTTTGTTCAGGGGGAACTGGTGAGTGCCGAAGGTTACGTCAAGAATGGTGTTACCACGATCCTGGGCTTTACCGGACGGCGCAAGGTCGGTAATACCGAAAGCTGGTGCGGGTTTCCGTACGAGGCACGCATGCCCGTACTTTCTTTAGCGGATGCTCAAAGCAAAGTGGTCAATCTGATGGACGCGACCGGTATCCAGAATGCGTTCTTTCATATTGAACTGATGATCAATGCAGAGAGTGCCTACATTATTGACGCAAACTTGGGTCGTATGGGCGGTGGGGGCATCGGCGAGATGTTCGCGTCGTCTTTCGGGGTCACTCCATCCGATATTTTCGTCGAAGTTTTGAAGGTCACGCTTTTTCCGGAAAAAGAAATGTCCATATTTTGGGAAAGTGCACCGCAGGTTTCGATTTCGGTCAATTACGGGATCGCCCGCGAAGCCACTTTGCTGTCGGTAACGCCGGTCACGATTTCTTCCGAAATTTTTAGTACGCGAATTTTGGATGCGGGATCGATCGCTCCGGCAATGGGCACTAACAACTGGGCATGGATCGGGATCGTCGGCGGTTTAGAAGCCGAAGTGCTGCAGTGTTTGCGGGATCTTCGTCTGATGACGGACGTCGGTTGTTTGCCGGTTTGTTTTGCTTTGCCCGACGCGAGTGGTTTATGAGCGCGTCGATCCTAGCGGTTCTTTTTGCAAATTTAATTTGGGGTTTAGCACCGGTGCTCGCGAAGGTGGGGCTCGAAGGCGTAGACGAAGTTAGTTTTTTACTTTTGCGATTTGGGTTATCTTCTTTGTTGCTTGCGCCATTTGTAATTCGCGCGCTTCGCAAAATTCGTTTTTTAAGTATTCAGGAAATCCTGATTGGCGTGGTCGCCGTTAGCTTTCACTATTATTTACAGATCTACGCTCTGAAACACGTGCCGGTGACTTGGTACGTGTTTTTCTATTCGCTCTGTCCGATCATTAGCCTGTTTGCGTTGCGGGTGCGTCTATCGTTACGTTTGATGGCCGTATGCGCATTAGCGATCGTCGGAACTTTTGTTTTTGTGGATCTTGGCAGTGGCGCGAATATATCAGCTACCGCGTTACTAGCTTTGCTGGCGAGCGTGGGTACCTGGGTGTTGTTTACCGTAGGCATTCGCAGCTGGCAGAAAAAGATGAGCGACATCGAAATCAGTGGCATGACCAGTTTTTTATCTTTCGTCGTATTTTTGATCGTCGGGGTTTTTTACGGTAGTGGCTCAGGTGCCAGTGCATTGATCGCTGGCTGGAACCAGCAAGCCCTGATCTCGACCGCAGCGCTTGCGGTATTGATGCCGATCGCGTTTTTTGCTTATTCGTTTTCTTTGCGTAAGGCGCCGGCGCTTGCGGTGCTGGGACAGTATTTTGAGCCGCTGTTCGGGACAATTGCCGCAGTTTTATTTTTGGGCGAACACGTTGGCCAACACCAGGCATGGGGTCTGGGAGTCGTTGCGGTGGCACTGACGATCACGATGCTGCCGAACCGGCAGCCTTCGAACAAGTCACTGGACTAAGATCATAATCAAGTTCAACAAAAACCACTTCACTCGCCTTCGCGATCGACCGAAAAAGACTCTTTAAGGAGTCTCATGAAAAAAGTCATATGCTCTCTCGGGGTTGCGTCGTTAATCGGTTGTGCTCACGTGGTGCGTAATATCGCAAGCGAAGTCATTTCTAAGAAGACCATTACGGTACAGAAAATCAATTCAGAAGAAGAGCTTAGATCCATCGCCGAAGCTTCGGGCGGGGTTATTCGACAGGGCTTTACAGTTAAATTACTTTTAGACAATCGGGATTTGAAAAAACCGCAGGTTTATTTTCTGAATGCAAATTATTGCCCGGAAGCAAGTTGCGCGACTCCGCCGAAAGAAGCCGTTTTTCACTATAACTTTGCTAAAAAAGTTTTAAAAAACATCACCACGACCGAAGCCGAATATTTCAACACGGCTTACTATACAAAAACAATTCAGGATCGAAAGTTTTTTGACGCCCGCATTCAGCAGTTTCATTTGGAAGTGGACGGGGTCGATACTTCATATTACGGAGTTCGATTCATCGAGCGTGATCTGATCGACGCCACAATGACTAAATACGCGCTGACCGAAATTGCGAAGGCATTAAATATTCCCGGTCAAAAACTGGCGATCCTGATCAACTCCGAGACGCAAAAAGTCACGGAGATTCAACCTTGGTTAGATTCGCAAAATATCAAGGCCTTCACGATGGAGCAGATTCTGTCGGGAGTGAACTTCGTGGGACTAAATCCGGGGATCGCTTACGGAATGTTGCGCGTATTTCCCGCGAACGAAGAAGATCTAGAACCGTATGACATTCCGGTCTTCGCTTCGCTGCCTTTGGATTTGTCGGTGGTTGCGGGCACTATATCGACCGAATACCAAGACGTGGGTTCTCACGTAAATTTAAAATCGAAAGAGCGCGGCACGCCCAACATGGTTTTGCGCGGTAAAACCGACGTTGAAAAATTAAAGGCTTTGGACGGACGCCCGGTTCGTTTGAAAGTGGACTATACCGGATACGCGATCGAGGAAGTCGATCAGAAGGTCGTCTTCGATGCTTACCAGAAGAAAACCGCGGGACCTTGGACGACGGTCGGACAGGTCAACATGACGGAGCTCGTGCACTTCGACCAGATGTGCGCAAAAGAAAATCCTAAAAAGTGTTTAGAAAAAAGCCGGGGCTATGGGGGCAAGGTCGCGGGTCTCGGATTTTTAGCTCACCCGACGGTTGCGGGGATGGGCAGTCCTTTGCAAAAAAAGATGGGCTATCGATTATCGCCTATCGGTTTTGGTTTGCCGCTATCGCAGTACAACGCCTTCATGAAACTGAACATGGAAAAAAACCAAGTATTGCGTCGGACGCTGACGAAGCTTATTGATTCAGAGATGGGCATGAACGGGGCGCTTCCGCTAACGCCGACCGCGCGACGTGAGCTGATCGCTCAGGTTCAGGCAGAGATACTTAAAGGCGAGATCCCGAAAGATCTTTACGATAAGGACTTTCAAGAATTACAGAAACTCAAAGAAGAAACCGCGAAGGCATACCCCGGCACCGAGCTCGATAAACTGAAAGTCCGATCAAGCAGCAATGCCGAAGACATCAAAGGTTTTAATGGCGCGGGACTGCACGATAGTTATTCAGCGAAGATTTCGTTAAGCGGTCCGAACGATGCAAGCTCGGTTTGCGAATACGTTTCCGAAGTGGACGAAGACACGGCCTTGCAAGAGCAAGACGTAAAACCAAAAAATCTTGCCTGCGCGATCAAGGGCGCGTACGCAAGTCTCTGGAACATGCGCGCGGTTCGTGAAAGAACTTTTAAAAAGTTTGACCATCATTCGGCCGCGATGGGACTTTCGGTGCAGACGTCTTACAAATTCCGCAAGGGACAAAAGATCCGTGCAAACTCGGTGATGATCACACGTGTCCTCGGAACCGAAAACGTCTACGGCCAGCAGTTGTCGACTCAGGTGGGTAATGGTTTGGTCACGAATCCGGTGCCGAACACCAAATCGGAGCTCGCGGTCATCGCCTTCGATGCGACCGAATCATTTATCGGAATCAACATTTTGCAATACGCAAAGCCTTTTGCCGACAAACCCGTGATGACCGAAAAAGTCATGAGTCGCGAAGACATGTTGAAGATGTCCGAAATAGGCCGCGCCGTCGAAATCAAATACTGCGAAGCGATTCCAGATTATTTCCCGGGTGCGGATTGTAAGTACGTTGTGAACAGTCAAAAGAAAGCTCTCGCGATTGATATGGAATTCAAAGTTTATACAAACAACGAAATCCTGATCAAACAAGTACGTACGTTTAGCGGTCGTTAGAAATATTCTGGCACCACTTATGTTTGGCAATCTTTCTGCAATCTTGCGGCGTGGGAACGAACGATACCACCGCAAGGAACCCAAAAGAATGAAAACATATATGAATTGGCTCTGTTCTAGCCTGATGGCAGTTACTTTATTAGCAACGACTTCGAGTTATGCTGCCCAGCTGGCTGCACCAGCGCGCCCGGCAAATCCCGCAAGACCCGCGAATCCTGGCCAGGGTCATCACGACCGCGACCGAGACCGTGATCGCAGCCCCGATAATTGCGAAAGCAATCCTTACGCGAGCGAATGCGCCGGAAGTCATGCTCGTTGCCAATCGAACCCGTATGAAAGCACTTGCGAAGGCTCTCCAGAGCGTTGCAAAGCCAATCCGTACGACAGTTCGTGCAAGCGTCCTTAGTGATGCAATTTTCCCATGTGCAGAATCTGCACATCATGTGCAAATTCTGCACACGGGAATAATGAGCCAGCTTAGGTCCCAATGTAAAGCCAGTGCCAAGGTTTGTAGGCTATACCGAAGGCATTGGACCGTGGATAACTCAGTCGAAATTTTCATTCATATTCATTTATTTCACTAGCGGGCTTAGGATTGCCGCTATTCGGTTGAGCTCGGTGCGGCTCTGTTTTCGGAATGCTTTTCCGAAGGACAATCGCAGTCCATCATTAGCGAAGCGTGGTATTACATGCAGGTGAACGTGCGGGACTTCTTGGCCGGCGATTTCGCCATCCGAAATTAAAATATTTGCGCCCTCGCACTGGAGCGAAGAAGACTGAATCGCTTTTAATATTTTTTGCGCAACCAGAAACAAGTGCGCGGCCGTCGTGGGTTCTAGATCTGCCAAATGCGCGACGGACTTTATCGGCACCACTAACAGATGGCCTTCATTTTGTGGATGCAAATCCATAAACGCGACGCAAATGTCGTCGCGATAAACGAAGCTGCCTTCAAGTTGACCCGATATAATTTTATCAAACACGGTATTCGACATCATGCTACCTTCGGAACGGGTTGATCAGCGTCGCGCCCGATAATTTGTTAAAGAGGCTCATCAATGAAAGACACAAAACTAAATTCAACGTTGCCAGCACAATCGCGAGCGCGATAAAGCCTATCCACGCGATGAACGTCGTATCGATGAACATCTGAAAGCGTCCGTGCATATTGATACTCAGCGCTGCGGCCACCGAATTCACAACCAAGAACAGCGCAAAGAACGGAAAGATTCCCCCGCGCGCGATTTTAAAATCTTCCGGAGACAACTCCATTTGCGAAGTGATGCAAACCGCAACGTACAGAAACGCGTAAAATCCGATGGAAGTCCAATTTTTAACGTGGACTAGCGACGCTCCAAAAACCTGTAAAGACTTTGTCGGACTCGCTACAGAAAAATCGAAGTGGCCGGCGCCCGGCACCAAAAAATGGTAAATCGCGTACAGAAAAAGCGGCGATAGCAACACTGGCCCCATTCCGATAAAAAACAGTCCCAGCCGGTGGTAGAAGTTTTTATCATTGTAGTAGTGGGTGACCGAACCGTAAGAATTGCCTTTGCCCTTCGGATCGAACCATTTTATTTTTTTAACGTCGTGAAAGAAAACTTTCGCAAAAATCGCGTGGCAAAGCTCGTGCACGGGCACGCCGATCACCCCGAACACGTACAAACCAAAGTTTGGAAATTTAAACTGTTGGAATACGTTCTGAGTCCAACGCGAAATCCAAGTCAGTACGATTCCCCCGATGAACAAGGTGCCAAAGAAATAAAAAAACTGAAACGTAGAATTTTTCAGAATTAACAAAGCGGACTGAAGCAAGTGTTCAAGGTAGGGGGGCATAGGTGTATTTTAAGGGCTGGCAAAACGAAAACAACCACTCAGCACAAACTTGGACTCGGGTCGGGCAGATTCAGGGTCGCTTACGGGGCAGCGACTAGGGTTTGCCCTGGCCATTGCGGCCGCCAAAGAATGCTGGTTTTGCGGCGTCGCGGGGGCGGGTTTTGCCCTTAGTGAAACGACCGAAAGCATTGCCGTCTTTTTGAGCTTGGGCTTTGCGTTTAGAGATCTCGTTCAGGACGTTCGCTACGGGCTTGGTGTTTTCGGGGGCTTTTTGTTCCATGGCCCCGGTTTACTACAAGGCTTGGGGGAGACAAGGGAAAAGTATCCAGCAGGTAATGGTTATTCGTTCCCCCTTCAAGCAGACGAACGGTGTATGGCCAATTTGAGCGTGTACGCACTTTGTAAACACGACTGCCTGGTTTAGGGCGGGCATAAGTTGACGGAATCGTTCAATTGTAAATGTGAGCTCGCAGGCTAAATTCTTGCATTTCCAAACCCTTACCACCTTGGAGTGATTATGCATACCGCACGCTCGTTTATTTAGCTGTTTCGTTTTCGGCATTCGCCGTTCATGCGCAGATGACGTGTGCCGATGTTTGTCATGACCGGTAGGGACAATCCAGATCAATACAAATTAGAAATGGTCGTGATCCCGATTGATGGTATTGGTCGGCAGCTCGTTGTTCAAAAAAATAATGAACGCGTCAAAATTAAATTATTCTGGAAATTAGTTTTAGCTTATCCAAAATCTTACGCGCGCTTCGGGATTTTTGCGGATCAAAATCGCTTCGTGCTGCCCGATGACGTTCGTTTTAATAAATTAAATGCGGGTGGATTGCGCTTGTTGCTTTTGCCTCCGCACGTGCCGCAGCTTTATTCGAACACGTTTTTAGTCCGGCAACTTCGCCGCTGGGTCGAGCCGAAAGCTTCGCAGGGCGGATTGCTGGAACATGATTATTTACAAGATCATTTCGCGGGTTCGATTGCGGCCCCGAAGTGGATGTACGAAAAAGCCGTGCAGTTCGCAGATTTCCAAACGGGTTTACTAAAGATTGCGGACGACGCGGGTCTGCCAAAAGATTACCGAAAGGGGATCGAAGGCTCGCTGACCGAAAAACACTGGGATTCTTTTACCAACAGTCTAGGGAGCGCTATCACTCAGTTGGCAGAAAATCCTGGCGTCGTTACGGCACAAAATATTTTGCGAATTCGAAAAGTGCTGCTGCAATACGATACGATTTTTAGCGGTTCGGCGTACGACTGCGTTTTGACCGTGAATGATATTTACTCGGGCCAAATATTTTCGCAGGTGGATTACCAAATTTACAGTCTTCACAAAATGACCGGACTGAACGAAGCGCAAGCAAAACCGGTGGAGGACCAAATCCGCGCTATGCAGGTGAAGATCTCGACTCCGCAAAGGTCCCTCGAAAGCATTTCTTCTTGGTCATTCGAACCAACGAAACAATGCGCGACCGTACGGAAGCCAGGGCCAGGGGATCGCTGAACAAATCGCGAGTAACATAATCCTGAAGGTGATCGAGTAGATTTTATGACGTCGTTCTGGGTTCGCTCTTTTCGCAACAGCGCGGCCAACATCACAAATGCTGAAAGCCGAGATCATGGATCAACGAGTCGAAGCACTAAAATGCGGCGGAAGTTTCCGAAGCACCGTTTTTTGAAATACCTGTCAGTCTTTAAAGAAGTCGAAGTGAAGGCGGTTGGCAGCTTCGCTGTTGACCGCAGAGGTCCAACGCAAAATACTGATGGGATTAAAACATTCCTCTTTGTCCTATTCCTCCTGAGTGCGAACGCTTTTGCGGTTCAAAAAATCCAGCTGGAACCGATCGCGTTCGGCAATAGCCTCCAAATCTCTGGGTCCATGCAATTACCGAAAGGTCAGAAGCTCAATCACATGGCGCCTTCGCGGGTTGGGGTTTACGAGAAGCAAAATAATCGGTGGGAATTGACCGAAGAGATTGATCTCAACAATTTTTTTGCGTTGTCGGAAATGATAAACTTCCAGAAGCCCATCAAACTGAATTCAGATAAATCCGAAATCAAAATCGAAGCGAGTCTTTACCACTGCTTCAAACTCGGCCACGGCATCTGCGTGATCGACGATTTCGAGGGCCTCGTGAAGCGGAGTTCGAAGAAGAATACTTCGGAGTTACGGTTAGCATTGTTGGGCAGT
>JACMRP010000107.1 GCA_014376325.1 Pseudobdellovibrionaceae bacterium | reverse complement strand
GAAATAATAGAGCCCTATTAAAATACCAAGAGCGACGAGTGCAGAGATAACTCTAGTGGCTAAGGGCGTCTTCATTGCTTGCTACTGCTCCGAATCTACGTTGACGACGATGATAGTCTTGAAGTGCTTGTTCGAGATCAGTCTCAGTAAAATCCGGCCACAAGGTCGATGTAAAGTAAAATTCGCTGTAAGCGGCCTGCCACATTAAAAAGTTCGAAAGCCGAAGCTCACCACTTGTGCGAATAATCAAATCAGGATCTGGCATCGGGTAAGTGCTGAGTGCCGCATTGACCGTAGACTCGTCGATGTCTTCTGGCTTCAGTTCTCCGGAAGCGACCTTATTGGCAATGGAACGTACGGCATCCGTGATTTCTTGTCGTGACCCATAGCTGAGGGCAAAAACTAAGTTAAGACCATCGCACTTATTGGTCGCTGCCATCGCGACTTCGATCGCGGCTTTGACGTCGTTCGGGACGCGGGAAACATCGCCGATGATAGAAAAACGAATATTTTCTTTTACTAGATTTTCGGTTTCTTTTTTAAGATAGCGGCGAAGTAAATCCATCAGAAAAGAGACTTCTGCCTGGGGGCGGAACCAGTTTTCGGTGCTGAATGCGTATAAAGTAAGGTTCTTAATTCCTTTGCGGGAACAAGACGTGATGATCTTTTTAGCGACGCGAGTGCCTTTTATGTGACCAAAAATACGTGGCTTACGACGGACCTGGGCCCAACGCCCATTTCCGTCCATAATAATCGCAATGTGTTTTGGTAACGTCATTCTGAAGACTCCAGAAAAAAGCCGCATGGCTGCTGGTTTATCAAGCGGCTTAGATTGTCAGGATGCTTTTCTCTTTTTCGTCCGCAATTTGATCAACTTTTTTAATAAAATCGTCAGTCATTTTTTGGATGTCGGCTTCAGATTTTTTAGACTCGTCTTCGCTGACGACTTTGTCTTTGAGGGCTTTTTTAACGGCTTCATTCGAATCGCGGCGAACCATTCGAATTGCAACGCGAGAGTCTTCAGCGACTTTCTTAACCTGCTTTGCAAGGTCTTTACGACGCTCTTCGGTCAGATCAGGCACTTTCAAACGAATGACTTTGCCATCATTCATCGGAGCCATCCCGAGATCACTTTTTACGAGCGCCATTTCAATGTCTTTTAAAATTGCAGATTCCCACGGAGCGACTAAAAACGATTTTGCGTCTGGGCAAGATATAGATGCCACCTGGGATAGAGGTGAAAGACTTCCGTAGTAGTTTACTTTCACGCCGTCCAGCATAGACACTTGTGCTTTGCCGGTACGGATTTTTTTAAGCTCTTCGACGAGAGCTTTCGAAGTTTTGTCCATTTTATCGAGGGTCGATTTTTTTACGTCTTCAAGCACGTTGTCTCCTTAATGAACGAGAGTGCCGATTTTTTCACCCAATACGGCTCTCAAGACATTTCCTGGTTTAGTGAGATCAAAAGTAATGATTGGTAGCTTGTTGTCCATGCAAAGGCTGATGGCTGTTGAATCCATCACTTGCAGGCCTTTGTTCAGAACTTCGATGTAACTGATTTTTTCAAACTTTTTAGCGTCCGGAAATTTATTCGGATCTTTGTCGTAAATTCCGTCTACCTTTGTTGCCTTCATGATCACTTCGGCGCTGATTTCCATCGCACGTAACGATGCTGCCGTATCGGTCGTAAAGAATGGATTTCCGGTGCCCGCACCGAAAATAACGATGCGGCCTTTTTCAAGGTGGCGAATCGCGCGACGACGGATGTAAGGTTCCGCGATTTCTGCCATTTCGATCGCGGTTTGAACGCGGGTCGGAACGTTGGCTTTTTCGAGCGCATCTTGCAATGCTAAAGCGTTGATACAAGTCGCGAGCATCCCCATATAATCGGCGCTCGCACGGTCCATGCCTTCAGCAGAAGCGGCAACACCACGATAGATATTGCCCCCGCCAATAACGATCCCGATTTCGACCCCCGTTTTATAGGCTTCCGAAACATCATTCGCGATCTGCTTGATAATCGTCGTATTGATGCCTTGTCCTTGAGCGCCGGCTAAAGCCTCGCCGCTCAATTTCAATAGAATGCGCTTGTAAACGGCTTTGCTCAATCTAATGACCTTTCAACTGCGCCGCTACTTCAGCCGCGAAGTCTTCTTGTTTCTTTTCGATGCCAGCGCCAAGTTCGAAGCGTGTGAAACGTTTTACCGTTACATCCGCGCCAATTTTTTTGCCGACTTCTTTCGCCAGATCGCTGATTTTGATATCAGGATTTTTAACGAAAGACTGATCCACCAAGCAATTTTCTGCCAAGAATTTACGGATTTGACCTTCAACGATCTTATCGATCATTTCGGCTTTTTTACCTTGTTCCAAGTTCTTTGCTTTCAGGATCTCTTTCTCTTTAGAAACAACATCCGCTGGGATTTGCTCTGAAGAGATTGCCATCGGGTTCATTGCAGCGATGTGCAAACAAACGTCTTGAGCGAAAGTGCGAAGTTCTGGATTCGTCGTCGCCTCAGGCTTTGAAGCAGTCACTTCGATCAAAACGCCGATTTTGCCTTCACCGTGAACGTAAGTATGTACGATGCTGTTTGGTGCTGCCGTGTAACGTTCAAAGCGACGAATGACGATTTTTTCACCGATTTTAGCAACGGCATCGATCATCATTTCGCCAACTTTTTTAGTCGGGTTTTTGTGGAATGCGTGGTCCAAGATATCGCCAACAACGTGAACTGCATGAGTGATGTGCTCAGCAACGTCAGCAACCAATGATTTGAAACCGTCGTTGCGAGCAACGAAGTCAGTTTCAGAGTTGATTTCTACTACGATACCGATGTCGCCCAAAGTTTGCGCGAAGACGGTGCCTTCAGCAGCGATGCGGCCAGCTTTTTTTGCGGCAGCAGAAAGACCTTTTACGCGAAGCCATTCGATTGCCGCTTCGAAGTCACCTTTGGTTTCTTCGAGAGCTTTTTTGCAATCCATCATTCCAGCGCTAGTTCTTTCTCTGAGTTCTTTTACAAGATTTGCAGAAATTGACATGAGGAATCTCCTTCAAATGAAAATATATTTTTTAAAAATGAGCGGGTACGAAAAACAGCGAGAGCTGCTGATTACTCAGCAGTCTCGTCTTTCTCTTCTGGAGTTGCGTTTTCAAGCTCAGCTTGAATTTCAACGTCTTCTGCAGTTCCGGCAGCCACAAGCTTACGAGCTTTAGTTGCTTTCACGATAACAGGTCCCGCTGGTTTCTTAACTGCTGAAACGGCTTCTTTAGCTGCCGGTGCGCCTGCGCGAGGTGCGCGACGTTTTGGAGCTTCTTCGCCAGTGCCTTTTTCGTCTTTATCGTTATCAGACTGTTTGTCAGTCATAGTGCGGATCTTAGCTTCGTAAAGTTTAGCACCTTCGATGTAAGCGTCAGCAACCATGTTCGCGAACAATTTGATAGAACGGATCGCATCGTCATTCCCTGGAATTGGATATTCGATGACTTCAGGATCAGAGTTTGTGTCGGCAATCGCAACAACCGGGATACCAAGACGAGTCGCCTCAGCTACCGCGATGTGTTCTTTTGGCAAATCGACAACGAACATTGCAGAAGGCATTTCCTTCATGTCGCGGATACCATTCAAGTAGTCAGACAAACGAAGATATTCTTTGTCCAAACGAGCGCGTTCTTTTTTAGTCAGGTAATTGAATTCGCCTTTTTCTTTCATCGCGTCGATGCGGCGAAGACGGGCTACTGAAGTTTTGATCGTTTCGAAGTTCGTGAGCATTCCGCCCAACCAACGCTTCGTCACGTAGTATTGACCGCAGCGAGTAGCCGCTTCAATAACAGGCTCGATCGCTTGTTTTTTAGTTCCAACGAAAATCAAACGACCACCGTTAGCCGCGACGTCTTTAACGAACTCCGCTGCTTTCTGTGCACGCACAACCGTCTTTTGGAGGTCAATAATATGAATGCCTCCGCGAGCCGTGTAGACGTAGTTTTTCATTTTTGGGTTCCAACGCTGTGTTTGATGTCCGAAATGGACGCCGGCGTCGAGCATGTCTTTCATGGTTACTTGTGCCATGGGGGTCTCCTTTTATCTGGTTTGCCACCTTTCCGACAGAGCTTGTTCTCTTGAGTGGAGCAACAAGTAATTTCCCATGTGTGCTTTTCAGCGGCGGGACCAGTTGTTGTCGGAAAGTGAGTTATAGTTGGCATTGTGGATATCACACGGCGCGG
>JACMRP010000106.1 GCA_014376325.1 Pseudobdellovibrionaceae bacterium | reverse complement strand
TTTTTTTTGGTCGCTTGCAAAGAGGCTCCCGAAAATGTTGTCATTGCCGGCGATAGCTGGGCTTTTTTCACCTGTAACAATCAGAGTCTGGATCTAGCATTCAAAAATGCAGGACTCGAAAAGATCGCCGCCACGAATTCAGACTGCGCGGCTACGACTATGCCAGACATCCGCGCCGAAAATTGGCTCGTTTCTAAAACTCACATATTGACTCTGCTGGCGCTTCAAAATCCGGACGTGAAAGTTCTTTACCTGAGTCTCGGCGGGAACGATCTTATCAATCACTGGAACAAAGGAATGTCCTACGCCGAAGAACAGCGACTGTTTAAAACGGTGCAAGATCACTTAACAACGATCATCGCTATTTATAAAAAAACCCGGCCCGATTTAAAAATTCTTATCTCCGGTTACGACTATCCCCGCTTTAACGAAAGAACACTGGTTCCTCCGTACCAACGAGCCTACGAACTCATGGGAAAGCCCACGCCCGAACAAATCAATCAGTCACTGATTCAATTCTCTGACAGCATGACCAAATACGTAAATCGCGAAGACGTTTTTTACATCCACCACTTGGGACTGATGCAATATTATTTCGGAAACCCTTCGCAGGGGCTTGCCGCATTCCAAACTTTACCGCCGGATCAGATTTCTTCTAAAGAACATCCCGCGCAGTACGGCGGCGATCCGCGTCTGCAAACGGACGAAGCGGCTTTGTTGAGCGTGAACAAAGTTGTAGATTCTTTTCATCTTTCAAAGTCTGGCTACAATAAATTGGCCGATCACGCTGTTCAGATTTACTTAAAGGATTGGTTTTAGAATTACCTTCTTCTCGGGGGTCGCATCTCCTGCTTTTCGCAGCTCTGCCAGCCGACGAAATAGGTCGCTTCAGAAGTTCCATCGACGCTATCTAAAGTTAAAGTAGCTTGCGAACCGCGTTGCGGGATCTGGATCCGAAGCTGATTTAGAATACGTAACTGAAAAGCCCCACCGCAAGGGGAAATCTCGCTGTCCCCCGGAGTGAGGGTATCGCTGGACAGTTCGTAGTTTTCGGCAATCGGTCCGGCAAAAGCAAAACGAAGATTCATCCGGTCCCCATCGCCACCGCGCCCGCGAAAATTAAACACCGAATGCAGAAATCCGCGGCCCCATTCTGGCAAAGAAGAAAATCCTCTGAGGTCCACGCGGGTGATTTTCATTTGCATGCCTTCCGGAACTTGGATCGGTATCAAAACGTCACAAGATATCGAATCGCGAGGTGCCGCCGCCGGGTCAGTGACTTCGGCTACGAACTGGTCGAACAACAAACTGAAAGAAAGATTGTCCGCGGCAAAGACGGCCTTCACGCTTCCTTGGGGACAAGCATTTCCACCGTAACTGGGAACACCCACCGTAATCTGCGAAACCACTTGCGACGCTTCGTTGCCTCTGCGATCCGGTCGCCCCCTGCGCATCGGCCTTTCGCGATCGCCCGCTTCCGCTACGCAAGCCAGAATTAAAGTCGAAAGTACCAAAAATAATTTTACTTTTTGCGAAGTCATCACGGCTCCTTAAGACTGGGCAAAGAAAAACTTTGTCTTCTTTGCCCAGTAAATTTTTTCGAACTTTAGAATTTAAAACTTACTGACACTGTCTCCACTGAACGTGGTAAATCAGACCGGCATTCACATCCGCGCTATCGACGGTCGCCATTGCTTGCTCACGGCGAGAGTTCGACTGCACTAACATTGTCGTGTTTGCGCGTAAGATCGTATTCGCACCGCACGCTGACCACACGACGGCTTCCACATCGAGACTGTCAGATTTTAGGTAGTCTGAAGAAGTTGGTCCCGAAAATGTTTTCGAAGTGCGGACGCCTCGTCCCATTCCGGCTAAGAAATAATCGACGCTAAGTTGCGCTCTGCCACCAGCCGGGATCCCCGCAAAACCCCTGTAATCGATCGCGAATATCGATACGCTATAGCCCTGCGGAATGCTTACCGGAATCGCGATGTTACAATTTTTACGATCGAAAGATTTTTGACCGCCTGCTTCGACAACGTATTGGTCAAACAAGATGCTTATAGATTTTGAATCCGGACTTAAGCTGACGCTCGCGGAACCCGTTGGACAACCGGTACCACCGTACTCTGGAGTTCCCAATTGCAAATCTGCCGCACTTACTTGCACGCTCGCAAGTGTCAGCAAACTTAATAAACTTAATTTCCAATTCGTAGTTATTTTCATGTTCCCCCCTAGGGCCGTTGTGGTTTGCATCATTCGCGAAATGCGACGATACAATGCTACTACGCAAGCTCCATGCCAGAGAATTTGGAGACATTGTGACCTTAGTGTCAGATTGGCTACTCAGCGTATTTTATTTTTATGCGACTTGCCGAAAGCATTGCTCGAGAGCGGGCTTCGTCGGTCACCTTTCCGCGTGCGAGGGCAACACCCATTCGGCGATGCTTTCGTGTCGTCGGTTTTCCAAAAATTCGAACGTCCGATGATTTTACGGCGAGAGCTTTTTCTAGCCCGGTGATTTCGAAGTCGGCAGAATCCCGGTCGGCCAGAATTACTGCAGATGCAGACGGCCCGTAATAAACGACCTCCGGGATAGGTAGACCCAGAACGCTCCGCAGATGCAAATCAAATTCGGATAGGTTTTGCGAAACCAACGTGACTAAGCCGGTGTCATGGGGCCTTGGCGACAACTCAGAAAAATACACGTCGTTTTTAGTTAGGAAAAATTCAACGCCGAACAGGCCAGCACCGCCTAAACAATCCGTCACTTTTTTTGCCATCTTCTGCGCCTTCAGAAGTTGACTCTTCGACATTGGTGCGGGCATCCACGATTCTTGGTAATCGCCACGCTCTTGTCGATGGCCGATGGGATTCACCAAGATCGTCGGTCCTTTCTTTTGTTTGACCGTCAGCAAAGTGATTTCCGATTCGAATTTGATAAACTCTTCTACTATCAGCTTTCTTTTGTCGCCGATCATTCCGGCGACGGCAAAATCCCAAGCCGCCCGAATGTCGCCAGCTTTACGAACGACGGACTGTCCCTTGCCTGACGATGACATCACTGGCTTCACGACATTCGGAAAGCCAATTTTCTGACTGGCTTCGAGCAGCTGGTCCAAAGACTCTGCGTACATAAAATTTGCGGTCTTCAGTTTAAGTTTTCCGTGCGCGACATCCCGGATCGCGTCCCGATTCATCGTTAGGTGCGTTGCCGCAGCGGTTGGCACCACCTGAATCCCGTCCGCTTCGAACTCTTTTAATTTTTCGGTTCGAATCGCTTCAATCTCCGGCACGATTATATCGGGCCGGTATTTATCGACGACCTTTTGTAACTCTTCTGGAATTAGCATGTCGATCACTTCAAAAGTGTCCGCGACTTGCATCGCCGGTGCTCCGGCGTAATTGTCGATCGCAATCGTCATCAGTCCTAGTCTCTGTGCCGCGATGATAAATTCTTTGCCTAATTCCCCAGAGCCTAAAAGCATGATCTTTTTCACTGAATTTTTCATGCTCTGATTTTGAATCGAAAGCGGCCAGTCGATCAAGCCCATTTCGACGACATTCCACGTAAAAGTGACTAAGAGATGCACATTGGCACCTTTTGAGCTTTAACTCAGTTGGTTGCATCGGGCAGTGGCTCAATGGAAACTGTCGAGAGCACTTCGATCATGAAACGCAACAAGCACCGTGGGTGGAAACTATAAGTGGGAATACAACGAAGCCTACTTGGGTTCAAACATCATGCTGACGGGAACCTTGGGAAGCCGTGGACTTTATATTAGCCCGGCTATTGGATATAGATCGTCGAAGATTTCAGAATTTAGCTCTTCGAACTTAGGCGGTCTCGCCCTTGATTTACAGGTCGGTTACGTTTTTTAAGCCGCTTTTTATATGACGGAATCTCCTTACCCTTGTGATCTATTGAATGGGGGAAGGAGATTTCAGTTTCGTGGTCGACGTTCCCGATTACTTCTTTGAGCGTCGGTCTAATATTTATTCGACGCACTTTTTCGAGCGCACTTTTAAAGACACGCTTTTTGCGGCACATTGTGCGTCGGCAATATTTTAATAAATGTAAAACTGCCGCTTGTAACTTTAATTTTCAGGTGAGATGAATGTCTCCTCCCCGAGAAACTGAATTCTGGTTAGCTGTTAGTAATAGAATCTTGGCCAATGGTTTCGGAGAGAATACAGAAGTTATTACTTCGACTAAAAACATTGTCGCCAAGGTACCATATGAACAAAAAAACTTTGCTAGAACAGATGTTGCAGATCGAAGAGCGTCTAGAGACCGCTATCGAAGTCGCAAAGATTGGCTTCTACGACTGGGATATATCAAACAACAACGTCGTTTTTAGTGACCAGATGCGGATCGACTGGGGATACAGTCTGGACGAGCCCTTAACGGATATTGAATCCAGAATCCACATCGAAGATCGCTCGAAGACGCTTTTGCACATCGAAGATGTCTTAAAATCCCGCGTGCCCTATAGCACCGAATACCGCGTCCAAAGACCTGATGGCGAAGTCATCTGGATCAAATCAAGAGGCAAAGTATTTTACACCGAAGACGGCCTTCCTTGTCGTCTTTTTGGAACCTGCGTGAATATCACGGAGCAAAAGCATCTCGAACTCGCGTTAGAAAAATCAAAACTTGAGGCCGATAAGGCAAATGCGCACAAGTCCCTCTTCCTTGCAGGTATTGCCCATGAGATCAGGAATCCCCTCGCCGGCATCCTGGGATTCACCGAACTTTTAACTGAAGAAAAACTTACGGACGAGCGACGGCATCAGATCGCAAAAAAAATCTATCGCTACGGCAGCGGCCTGCTGCAAATCTTGAACGACCTTCTGGATCTATCCAAAGTTGAAGCCGGAAAATTAGAACTCGATCCGCTTCCACTATCGCTTCGAGAGATTGCCGCTGAAGCGAACGATCTGTTCACCGAAATCGCACGCAAAAAGTCAGTCTTGCTGAGCTTCAGTTCCGATGCGACTGTTCCTGATCGCATCATGTCGGATCCAGTGCGATTGCGTCAGGTCCTTACGAATCTTGTTAGCAACGCTGTAAAGTTCACTTCGTTCGGCAAAGTCGAAGTCCTTCTTTCCGGGACGCAGATCGATGCAAGTAACTGGAATTTCACCTTTGACGTCAAAGATACCGGTGAGGGTCTTACTGATCTTCAGCGGGAACACCTTTTTAAACCCTTCCATCAAGCGAACGCGAGCGTTCAAAATAAATTTGGTGGCACCGGTTTGGGCCTTGTTTTGTCCAGGCAGATTGCGCTTGCCCTGGGCGGTGATCTTCAAATTGCCGAAACAAAACCGGGACAGGGCAGCACCTTCCGCTTCACATTCCGCTCAGAAATTTTGTCAGAAATGAATATGTCCGTTGAGTCTAAAACCATCGCTGATTCAAAGTCCCCTGTAGAGACCATGTTTTCGAATCTAAAAGTTTTGGTCGCCGATGATTCTTCGGACACCCGCTACCTTACCTCCCAGCTTTTGACGAAATCTGGTGCTGTCGTGACAATTGCAAAAAATGGAATGGAGGCGTGCGAACTCGGACTGCGGGGGGATTTCGATTTTGTCCTGATGGACGTCGAAATGCCAGATATGGACGGTTACGAAGCTGCCCGTCGACTGCGCAGTTCAGGCTTTAAAAAACCCATCATTGCACTCAGCGGACACACTCAACCCGGAGAAAAGTTAAAAACGCTTTCCGCAGGCTGCAGTGCCCATCTGTCCAAACCACTCAACCCATCCGAGTTAAAGGAGTGCCTGAGCCCTCACTCTTAGATAAATCAAACTAACATTCATTTTAAGCCGGCATTTTGTGAAGGTATCGTCACGTATTCACCTTACACTTCGCACTGGGAAACAGTGATAGAATCGAGTAACTTCCAATTTAGGAGAAGTACTTTATGCAAGGCACGTCACAAATCGAAAACCTCAAAATCAAGCAGTTGCACTCCGAACTGGGTGACGCGAAGATTTTGGTTGTGGACGACTCCGATGACAACCGTCTCCTTGCTAGTCGCATACTTGGAAAATTTGGGGCCCAAGTAGATCTTGCGTGTAATGGCGCCGAAGGATTCCGCAAGGCCATTGATGGCGAATATGACGTGGTCCTAATGGATCTTCAGATGCCTATCATGGATGGCTACGAGGCCACGCGTTCTCTTCGCAGAGCGGGTTTTCAATTGCCCGTAGTTGCGCTGACCGCCCACGCAATGGCCGAAGACCGTGCACAAACAAGCCTTGCGGGCTTCGACGGGCATCTTACGAAGCCCATCGTGATTCCGGATTTAATTCAAATGATTCGTTCTTTTCTTCCCCGCGAATAGCTTTCTTTTTTAGTTGCCACTTTCATTCTGCAATAATCGCCCGCTCCTTAAATCTTCCACGGTATTTTTTCACCTGTTTGACGACTTCAGCTTCGGCTTTATTTTGGGCGGCCAGATTTAATTTTCCGTACCCAGGAAGTTTGCGAGCTTCCGCGGACTGCGCAAGCGCCACGGCTTTAACCAAGGCCTTTTCAAAGCCTGCCATCCCGTATCGATTGAGCAATTTCTTTTCACGAAAGAAATTCGCCCACTGAAATTCGGCGAAGTTTTTTTCGCTATTTTCAAACGCACCGGATTTTCTGACAAACCAGGCGAGGCTTCGGTAAGGATCGTCTGCAAGGCCGCGGATATCGCGAGGAAGATAAAACTCCCTTCGGGGACCTTCGCCGAACTGGCAATAAAGATAGGCACTTCTGGATTTACCCATCCAGTTCCAAAAATCCCGATAAGTGATTTTAGTCCCTTTGAAATCTTTGACGACCTTTACTTTTACTTCATCGATTCCCGAGTGATAACACACGCACAAAAAATGATGTCTATCGACGATGTATAGCTGCCCGTTGGGCGCCCGTACTACGGGTACGGTGGTTTCTTCGACGTAGGCTTGGCGCTCCTTTTTGCTGTACGCATTGACCACAGAAATCTTTTCGTCGACTTCTAACATTCCGACCGCAAACTGCGTCGGTTTTAGCTCTAATATTTTCTTTATTTTTTTCAGATCGTCCCCCTCGAGATTCTTAGAAGATATATGTCGATTAACTGTTTTAATCGCGTTCCTCGTGAAATTATCGTCAAGCCGTTCTTGAATCTTCAAGGACAGGCATTCAAACATTGCAAAACCATTGGTGCGAATGACCAGGGTCAAGAGCTCGTGGCGCAAGCAACGATGAAGATGCACTTGAAATCACCAGGAATCGTGATCGGTAAAAAAGATGTGGCCGCAACCGCTAAAGAATTTTTGGTGCAGCTAGCGGAGCATCGAAACTGGGCCAGAGAAGACGCGGCGGCAGCGCTGCCTTACTAAAACAATGGCCCAAGCGGAACTCATCAGTAAATTTTGGATCGACGCGTGTTTAGGCAGCTCGGAGCGCATGACTTTAAAATTTGCCGCAACATTATTCGCGAAGCTCGCGTCCGACGAATTTTTTAAAAGTTTTCCGCCTTGGGACGCTCACTCCACAACTTAAATGCAGCGCCTACGAAATCCTATTTACTTTGTCCAAGCGTCTCGTTCTGAGAATGAGAACATACATCCAGTCGTTGGATCGCAATTTGAAATAATTATATATCAGACAGGCCCCCGGAAAGCTTTGCGGACTTCAACTCCGCAATATCCCCCGAAGGGTAGGAGAGAAACGTGAGAACGACAACAATAGCGCGCTTAACGTCCCTACTGTTCATCAGTTTGACAGGGTCGGTGACCTTAGCTCAAGACCGGG
>JACMRP010000105.1 GCA_014376325.1 Pseudobdellovibrionaceae bacterium | reverse complement strand
TTACGGCGGATTGTCGAAGAACTACGAAACCGAAAATAAACAATTCCAAAGCTTCCTGGAAAGTTTCAGGGCGCCGTAATGAATTACATGGCGTTCCCACTAATAGCTTTTTTGTTCGAGACGATAAACTTCATCGGGGGACTTGGTCTTCTTACTCAGCAAGTTTTTCGTGAGACGTTTAAAGGCAAAGTTTACTGGAAGCTGATTGCCGAACAGGTATTTCAAGTTGGCTACCGATCACTGCCATTAATTCTGATTACTGCCGGAAGTATTGGGATGGTCATGGCACTTCAGTTTGGATTAGGCCTCGAAAAATTCGGCGGTAAACTGTACGTCCCAAAGCTTGTTGCGGCGACGTTTCTTCGTGAAATGGGTCCGATGTTTACAAGCCTTATGCTTGCCGCACGCGTCGGGGCGGGAATGGCCAGCGAAATCGGTTCGATGATGGTCACCCAGCAGATCGACGCGATCCGCGCGCTCGGAACTTCGCCCATTAAAAAAATTGTCATTCCGCGGGTGATTGCTTGCTTAATAGTGCTTCCGATTCTTGCAACGGTGTCAAACATCGTCGGCAATCTTGGAAGCCTTATCGTAGGCGCAAGCGAACTTGGCCTAGATCCAAGCTTCTACTATTTGAAAATAATGTCTACCGCTAGCCTAGAAGACTACCTTTCGGGTTTCGGTAAAACCTTTTTCTTCGCGAACTTTATTTCTCTTCCTGCCTGTTACTTTGGTTTGAAAGTACAAAACGGCGCGAAAGAGGTCGGTATCGCAACCACTAAGGCAGTCGTTGTCGCTTCGATCATGATTTTGATCGGCGACTTCTTCTTGTCTAAGGTGTTCTGGATGATTGCAAAATGGGTATGATTGAAGTTATTGATTTCAAAAAATCATTTGGCAAAAAAGACGTCCACAGGGGTGTCACCTTTTACGTTCGTAAGGGCGAATGCCTTGGCCTGATTGGCGGCTCCGGCACCGGTAAGAGCGTCATTTTGCGGAGTCTCATCGGATTAGAAAAGCCGGACAGCGGTCAAATTCTTATCAATGGCGTCAACATTACCGACATGAACGAGCGCGAACTCTTAGAGATCCGCAAAAAAGTCGCGTACGCATTTCAGAATGGCGCACTCTTCGACTCTATGACGGTCTACGAAAATTTAGCCTACCCTCTCCGTGAGCACTTTCAACTTACCGAAAAAGAAATCCAAGACCGGGTTTCTACCCAGCTAGCAGATTTCGGTCTTGCCGGAAACGAACATGTGTATCCAGGAAATTTGTCCGGTGGAATGCAAAAACGAGTGGGCTTAGTGCGGGCAATGATGATGAATCCTGAAGTTATTCTGTATGATGAGCCAACCGCGGGTTTAGACCCTTTCAATACTAAAAAAATCCAGGATTTGATATTACGACTAAAAGCCAGAGGAGTGACCTCGATTCTTGTGACGCACGATATGCCAACCGCAAATGCCGTCTGTGACAAAATGGCGATGCTTGCAAATGGTCGAATCGAAGCGCAGGGAACGATGGCCCAGTTAGACGAACAGGGTTCGAGTGCGATTGCTAAATTTATTGCCGGCGAAGAATTTTAGGAGACATATGGAATCGAGTGCAAAGACCCAATTCAAAATCGGCCTCTTCCTTTCGATAGGGATTTTCTTGATCCTTGGAACCATCTTTATGTTGGGTGCCGATCGAGCTTTCTTTAAAACCTACGTAGCGCTTCACGCTCACTTCGATCAAGTTCAAGGTTTAGCGGAAGGTTCGGTTGTTTCATTTTCCGGAATCACCGTAGGAAATATCAAAGCGATTAAGGTCATGCCAGAAAGCAATATGCTAGACGTAATCTTACTAGTCGATAAAGAATATATGCCGAAAATTACAGAAGGCTCACAAGTCGAAATCAGAACTCAAGGCGCTCTAGGGGACAAATATATTTTTATTATTCCCGGAGATCCCAAAGGTCAGCCCATGGCCGATGGCGCTGACATCAAAGTAGCGAAGGCGACAGATTTGATCGGTATCCTTTCCGAACGCGCTTCGGAAGCGCAAAAAATCTTCGACATCCTGAACGAAATGCACAAATTTAGCAAAACGCTGAACGACGAAAACCGCGCCGGAAAAATAATGGCAAATCTTGAATCCGCGACGGCAAAGTTCGATAAAACCGTTTCAGCGACGCAGAAGTTAGCCGAAGACCTGAGTGCCGGTAAGCTAAAGTCTTCCCTAGAGCATCTAGATAGCGTCATGGGTAAACTCGACCGTGGCCAGGGCACCTTGGGTGCTTTAATCAACGATTCCAGTCTGCACGATCAGCTGAAGTCAATGATGGGAGGATCACCTCGCAAAAACGTCATGAAAACTTTGATGAGAACTTCGATCGAAAAGAACGAAGCTAAGTAATTAGTATTGGCGAATCTGCAAGTCCATCCACTCGATGCGGTTCTGTAACCAGAATTTAAAATACCTAACTTCTCTGGCGTAAGACCCCATCACGACGGGGTTAGGCCAAACCGCTTTATTCAAGGTATTCCAGATTTCAAAGTTATTTCGTTGTGAGCCTTCTATCGTCGCGGCACTACGGTCGATAAAATCCATCATGGTGTCAATGCGCGTGTCTTTTAGTTGATTCCAGCGGGCCTTTACTCGCTTTCGGAATTGCGGATCTTGAAACAATCTGTTGAACCATGGCGAGTCTCTCTGAATCCACCAGCCTGCCGGACTTTTTGCATCCGAGTAATCAACATTTCCCGCGCCAATGTCGAAGTCCCAAGCTGGGCCGAGCACTAGTTTGCCGGTCTCAGCCTTGTAAAAATAAATGCTGCTGAACGAAGCGGCGTCCTGATTTTTGAATATTTCTTCAACCAAGTAGATGTTAATGAAACTATCGACATCAATGTATTTCGCGTATCCCTCCATCGGATCGGCGAAGTTGTCGGAGTTAAGAACATCTTCCACAGTTTTCATATAGTCCGCGATCTGTTCGACTCGCTCAGGTTTGATCGCTACCGGTTCTTTAATATTGTACAGCACATTGCAGTTGGTAACGATGACGATAGGGTTATCGCGGCGTTGATCGAGTTCCAAAAGAAACCCGGTGCGCGGATCGATGTTAATTCGCTCAGGAGCTATTTTAACTTGTTCGGCAAGCAGATAGTTACCTAGTGGCTGACCGTTGAAAGAAACGTCAACGAAGCGAACTCTTGGCGTGTAAGCAACCCCTACGCGGCGGCTTAATTCTAATGCGGTAAAATT
>JACMRP010000104.1 GCA_014376325.1 Pseudobdellovibrionaceae bacterium | reverse complement strand
TGCCTGGACAAGAGTCCGTCGTATTCAATGGGTTTAGGTCAAACACTCAAAGGGGTTCGGATTGCAGCTTCTGAGAATGCACAGCAAAGTTTTCGCCTTCATCCCTCGCTTTCCTCTTTTTTTATTTATTGTCCTGACATCTTCATTTGCTTTTTCGGCCGAATATTACACCGTTAAAGAAACCTCGCCGGCATTACAAGATAAGGCGAATGACGAATCGATCGATCCGCTCAGCACGATCGAAGTCATGATGGTTTCGGTGGCAGACCAATTCATGAGTTTAATGGACTGGCAATCTCACTCTGAAAAATTGGAAGATCCGGCAGAACCTTACCGCCGACTTTCTCAGTATGGAACCTGGGTCACCGATCCGGCAGATGGAACTTGTTTAAATACGCGGGGCCGCAAACTTTCCGAAGAATCTTTGGTGCCGGTCACGCTCAGTCCGAAGGGCTGCACCGTCATCAGTGGAAAATGGATTGATCCATATTCCAAAAAAACGTACAGCCAGGCTTCGGACTTGGACATCGATCACATGGTGCCGCTGAAAAATTCTTACGTCAGCGGAGCCTGGAAATGGGATTTCAAAAAGCGCTGCCTGTACGCGAACTTTATGCACAATAATTTTCATCTTTTTGCGGTAAAAGACGACGACAACAAAAAGAAGGGCGACAGTTCGCCAGAAAAATTTATGCCCTCCGATGAATCTTATCGCTGCGAGTATTTGACCAACTGGCTAAAAATCAAATTGATATGGAACTTGACGATGACCTCTTCGGAAGGACAGGCAATCGAAACCCTCGCGACCGAAAATAACTGCGATCTAAAATCCATAGCCATGAGCGTGCGCGAACTCCGAGCCCAGCGCCAAGAGATCGTGGCTAATATCGGGCTTTGCGAATAGTGACGCCGAGCCACTTAGAAGTCTTCGGAACAGTTTTGTTTGGTGTTGCCGTTCTGCACACCTTCTTCGTGCAAAAAATTCTTCATTGGTCCCACCGATTCCCTAAAGGTTCTATCGCTCAAGGTCTTCTGCACTTGCTTGGCGAAATCGAAATCGTCTTTGGAGCTTGGGCCGCGATTTTTTTACTCTGCATGGCTTACCTGACCGGCGGCAAATCGGTCGTCGAATACCAAGCGACTTTGGATTTTACCGAACCGATGTTTGTTTTTTGCATCATGGTGATGGCGGCAACCCGGCCGGTTTTGACCATCGCGCGCGGGGGCATCGAAGTCATTAGCTTCGGCCTACGGAAAATCTTTCGTACGCCTGAAAAGTTAACGGATATCTTCGTCGTCCTAACGATCGGTCCGCTGAGCGGTAGTTTTATCACCGAACCCGCAGCAATGACCGTGACCGCATTGTTGTTAGTTTCGATGTTTCATTCGCCGCCAGCGCGTCTTGCTTATTTTTTAATGGGCGTACTTTTCGTGAACGTTTCGGTTGGCGGAGCGCTAACGCCGTTTGCGGCGCCCCCCATTTTGATGGTCGCCCAAAAGTGGGGTTGGGATTTTGGTTTCGTGTTTCAACAATTCGGTTTGAAGAGCATCCTAACCGTTTTAATAAATGCCCTTTTCTTGGTCGTGATATTTCGGAAAGACATTCAGCAGTTTTGCTATGGCCTTCGCGAAGCGAACGAAAAGCAAGAAGTGCGCGGAAAAGTCCCGTTCGGAATTATCCTCGTGCATTTGTTATTTGTGGTGATGGTCGTCGCAACATCGCATTACGAAAGCACCTTCATGGGAATTTTTCTGTTATTTTTGGGGTTAACGGCCGCGACCCAAAAATATCAGGATCAGTTGCGACTTCGTGAAAGTTTGCTCGTGGCTTTTTTCTTAGGCGGAATCATCGTTTTCGGAAGTTTCCAGAAGTGGTGGTTGGCGCCGCTGCTGTCTTCTTTGTCGGACACGATGCTGTTCATGGGGGCGACTGCGCTGACGGCCGTGACCGATAATGCGGCCTTAACTTATCTTGGATCGCAAGTTCCTGATTTGGCCGAAGCTTCTAGGTACGCATTGGTCGCGGGCGCGATCGCTGGTGGTGGGCTAACGGTGATTGCGAATGCTCCGAACCCCGCTGGCTTCAGTATTTTGAATCACAAATTTCCCGGCGGAAACGTGAATCCATTTTATTTATTCCTGGCCGCGCTGGCGCCAACGGTGGTGGCGGTGCTTTGTTTGTGGCTGATACCACACTAAATTTTCTGTAATCGATGAACCGAGCGCAAAAAAAAGGAACTCCGAGGAGTTCCTTTTTCAATTTCAGAGGATCGCATTCCGAAGAATGCAATCTGCTCTCTCTGAGAAAACTAATTACTTAGTTTCTTCAGTTTTCGCGCCTTTAGCACCTTTTTTGTGTTTTTTCATGCCGTGAGCATCTTTTTTAGCGTCAGCAGCTGGAGCAGCAGCAGGAGAAGCAGCAACTGCAGGAGCAGCAGCTTCGTGTCCAGCTGGAGCAGCTTCGTGACCAGATTGAGCTTGAGCAACAACACCAGCGAATGCAAGAGCGATAACGATAGATACCAATTTCATAAAACCTCCAAGGTTTGTTTGGGTAATCATTGAGACGTCGAAATGACATCTTTGAAACACGATCAGTCTAGCAGCCTGAGTTAAACCTCACATTAAAGCTGAATTAAATGTTTTTAATCTCGAAGTGAAACTCGGCGCCTTTGCCTAAGCTATCAGCAGCATAGAGCTTTGAATGGTGAAGGATGGCGATTTTCTGGGCAATGGCCAGACCTAAGCCAAAGCCTTTCGTGTCTCGTTCCGCGACGGCACCACGACTAAAGCGCTCAAAAATAAACGGAAGTTGGTCCTTGGGTATCCCGGGGCCG
>JACMRP010000010.1 GCA_014376325.1 Pseudobdellovibrionaceae bacterium | reverse complement strand
TCTATATGAAGTAGGAACTCTTTTTCAAGAAGGGAACTGGGATCTTTTCGTCGCGTCAAGCGCGCGCGTCACGAAAGCCGCGTCAGAGACGACTGAGGGCATTTAGGGAGTCGCGCAAACCGGAGTCGGAGAGGCCACCGGTGTCGGCGTCGTGCTGGGAGTGCCCGCCGCCTTCAACTGAAGATCCGCGCACGAATAATAAAGACTGGGAACCGCGGGATTCTCAAGCATCACCTGAATCAACTGAAGTGTGCAGTCTGTACAAGTGACGTTCGGCAAAGTCACGCTCGTCAGAAACTGATGTGGGACATTACCGCTGTTATTAGCCGGATTCTGAGGGATCGTTTTCAGCAGAGTAAAGTTCGCCTCGCCCGCCGGAGAGAAATAAATTTCAAAGCGGCCAGGGTGGAAAATAGTCTCTTCAAATTCGATCACGACATTTTGCCCGGGCGTTAACGTTGCGGGCGTTAACGACCGCGCCAACCCGCCACAAGGACCGGATTTAATTCCTGGATTGGTACTTCGAATCTGAATTGTGTTACTTGCTTTGAGTCGCGAGTGAGCGCCGGCTAACACGGGGACAAAGAACAGGGCGACGGCGAAGAAGATTTTCACAGGTGACTCCTTTGACGGCACTGTTCCACGGTCTTTTCAAGTACATCGGCCACGTTGCTGCCTTCCACTTGGATCAAAGCAACTTCCTGTCTAGTAATTTTGGTATTGATGCACGTGACTTCGTCACGATTGTAAGAGCCGCCTTCAACCATTTCCTCAGCAGAAGCGGACTGCTGCAGTTGTTGGGTATTGTAATCGTAGGTTGTCACTGTGATACAAGCGTCGCCCACGCCGGCGATCTTCGTGCACTGCACGCTTTGCGTTTGGGCGTTCGTGATTTCGGGGCGGAAGCGACGCTGATCGCAATGGTAGTTGGCGGCCTCTTCGCACATTGACGGTTCTGAGAAATCAGAAACTTTGAGCGAAGAACGCATCTTTTGAATACACTGAGAACTGGAATTATTAATCGATCCGAGCGCATTTTTTGCTACGAATTTTCCAGAACAATTGTTGAACGCAACTGTCGAGATCACGAAAAAAACTGCTATATAGATTCCCCACCGAGTCATAACTCTATGCTACATGAGATGTTAAAAATTAAAAAGCCCTTCCGTATTTCTAGCCCTGCCTGAGTCTCATCCAGAGACAAATCGGGCTAAAAGCCTTGTTGGGTGCACTGCTTAAATATTAGGAAATCGATCAAAATTTACGCACTACGAAACAGTTGGTGATTGAGATATCGATATTTGTTAGCAAGGATGTGCTTCAAAAAATTATTCAAAGGAGAATAACAATGAAAAGTCTTTTAGTATCTGCAGCTGCTTTATTAGTGAGTGTTTCTGCGTTCGCGATGCCAAAAATCGGTGACCAAGCTCTTTACGCTTTGGACTACACGGTTCAAGGAACAGCGAACACCGGAACTTACGAAAATGAAATCACCGGTTTCGACGCTTCTACCGGAATGTTCACGGTTCACACGATCGTGAAATTGGGCACACAGTCTCAAGCGCAAGATGAGCAATCAAATTCACTGTTGGATGATGCGACCGTTGGCCAATTGATCGCGAACTGCGCAGCTCAAGGCGGAACTACGGAAGCCGTGACGGTTCCTGCCGGAACTTTCAACGCGTGTGCATTACCAATCTCTGGCGATGATTTTACGGGCAAAGCTTGGGTTGCTGCGGGCGTTTCTTTCGGGATGGTAAAAATGGTTCAGAACAAAACTGATGGCAGCGTCGTTACTTTGGATCTGCAATCTTTCCGCTTAGGTCAGTAATTATTATTTAACTCTTAGAGTTAGATCCTAAAAAGGACTGCTTTGGCGGTCCTTTTTTTATTGAAATCCGCCACTAGCTGGGCTTTGCTAATCAGCATAAGGGGAAACTATGAAACATATTTTACTTTTCCGCATCTCGCTTGTCGCTTTGGTCATGAGCACCTTTTTCGGTTTGAATTTTGCTTCGGCCCAGATTGTTGAGCAGCCTCTGCCGCCACCGCCGTATCCTTCAGATCCTAATCGTCCACCCGAGCAGCACCGTCCGCCACCACCTCCTCCGCCTCCAGCACCTGCGCCGGGACCCGGGGATCAAGGGATTCATTATGATTGGGGTCGCGCAACGAATGGTTGGGGCTACTGTTTTGCTTGGGACCAATACAATCGCCCCGTGAATGGTGGCCAAGCGGTTGCAAATTTTAATTGCGAATATAATCGCCCTTCTTATTTTGATTGGGCTCGAGCTAATGATGGCTGGGGATATTGTTTTCAATTCACACCGTACTCTGTGCCAATGAACGAAGGCCGCGCGCAAGCAGAATATACCTGTGAACAAAGAGCGCCCTCCGTTTACCGACTGGCGCAAGCGCAGAATGGCGGAACGTATTGCTTCCGCTTTACGCCAAATGGTTTTCCAATGAACCTGGGTCAACCGGTTGACCCAGGGTACTGCCGTTACTAAACGGGTTTGATTTTTCTTAGAAGCTTGCCCCAGGCACCCATGTCTTGGGGCTCGACTCAATTTCTGTTAGGTCAAAGGTCTTTACATCAAGCGGTCCAGACGGTAGGAAAGGGCCCATGTCGTCTATAAATCAGCACTATACTTTTAACTACTCACAGCCGCCGGAATATCATTTCTCTCACGATTCGGTTTTTCTATCGCGCCGGATTTTTGAGTTGGTCGGGGATATCGACATGAAGGGGTACCGGGCTCTAGATATCTGTTCGGGTTCAGGCATCGTCGGAATGGATTTTTTGTTTCACCGCCGCGAAACAGGCCAAAGTGTTCCTCAGGAGTTTGATTTTCTGGAAATTCAAGACGATTACATTCCACATTTTGAAGAAAATATTCGCAGACTTGGGCCGATCGAAACGAAAATGAATTTCTTGCTTCGCAATTACGATGATTTGCAAACTGACGAGTTCGCTGGCGTCTACGATCTAATCTTAACGAACCCGCCGTACTTTTTTAAATGGCAAGGAAAGCTATCGCCGTCTGAGTTCAAAAACAGATGCCGATTTTTTATTGATTCAGATCTGAAGAATTTACTTTTAGGAATAGCGGCCGGATTAAAAAAAACGGGCGTGAGTTATCTATTGCTGCGGGATTTGCCTGAACATAAATGGGACGTCATCGCGGAAGCAAAACGCATTTGTGATGGCAAACTGACTGTCCATGTTCTGGGGGATGTTCGCGGAACCCACTTCGTGCGACTGGATCCGGTCATTGCAGCAAAGTAAAGAGCCCACATTTCTGCGGGCTCTCCGGACTAGTCGATTTTGTCTTTTACTTCTGCTGCTTTGTCGCCAGCCGCATCCACGCCTTCACCCATGCGGTGTTTGCCTTTTTTCAGCGCGCATTTAGCATCGCCTTCCATGCAAACTGCTTCTTTAGTACGATTCATGCCTTTTTTAACGGCGCGTTTTGCATCGTTTGCACTCGTTCCAACTTTTTCAGTTGTAGACTCTTCGGCATGGGCTGCACCCATAAAGCTCATCATAAGAACCATAGTCATCATTGCTGTTTTCATATCTATTCCTTTCGGTGATGGGCCTTGATGGCACGTCCCGCTTATGGTTATAGAGCCTGTCAAAAGGCAAGACAAGGTGAGGAGGGTTACAAGCGCTGGAAGATTTCTGGATATCTCCTCAAACGACTGCCTAAGCCGTCACAGTGAAAAATCCTTGGACACTTCAAGACCGCTGAAAACCATTGATTCGTCCGGTTCGATGGCACAGGGCCTGCAAACCAATCAAGTGGTCGGATAAGACCCCATTAACTCAAGCGGGACGTACTATGTTGAAATTTGTGAAACTAAAAACAGTTGTTTTGATTGTCCTGGCAATGGGGTCGGCAAGAGCCATGGCGGCCCCTGCAGCGGCAGTCTATCTGAGCTTCGACGTTAAGGTCGTTGCAGCTTATGCACTCTTGGCTCAAGGAAAATCTCCTACCGAACAGTCCGAAATCTTTGGACGAGCAACAAAATACGTCACCGAAAATTTGCAGAAGACAACGTTCATCGAAGTTCGAAATTTTGCAGAATTCTTAGAAAATTTCCGCGGTGAATGGCCAAACGCAGGAGACCTCGAAACTGACTTAAAGAGAATAGAAAGCCAATCCGTCCGGGGCCTATTCAGCTATACTTCGAAAAGTCCTTCGGTATTGCGTAAAATCGAAGAGTATCGTCAAAGTAATAAGTCGTTCTTGCTCAGCGCAGGTATTGCCCTTACCGAAGAAGGCAAGGGCCAGGGAAACTCGGGCTTGCAGAACTTAATTTCGAAACAAATAGAGAATTTTAATAAAATTGGCGAAAAAGTGGCTTCGAGCGGAATGGCCGGAATGAAAGATGCCGTTTCGCGCATTGTTCTGCAGACTTTATTCAGTGAATACTACGCTCGCCAAAGTTTGGACTCTAAAAAGCAGATGATCATGTCTATGCTCAATGCCGATCTGATGTTGACCGACGAAGCTAAATTAGAATTGATGATTCAAAATAGCGGCCCCCAATTTCAAAAGTTACTCCAGGTGGTCGCAAGACAGGGTGGACTCGATGCAAAGCTGCAGGCCACATTTAAGATTTTAGAAAGCGCCGTGCGTGCAGAGCCTTGGTGGAAAGTCGAAGCAATCCTTAAACAAGAAAAGAACAACTTTACTTTCACGTATTTCGAACGAAAGCCTTTAGGTGTCGGAACTATGGCCCAAGTTCATCGTGCGAAAGTACTTTGGAACGGCCAGAGTCGAGACGTCGTTGCGCGATTTATCAAACCCGGCATCGAACTGAAAGTAATTGAAGATCATAGAATTCTGACCGAGGTCGCTAATATCATCGACCGAAATGCAGAGTACCGCCAAAATAACGGGCCCTTGATGACGCCTTTGGTTCAAGATATTACCGACACCGTGCGGGCAGAACTGGATCAAGACGCTACTATCGAGCGTCAAATCACGGCCAAAAAAGTCTATGATGTTCAGAGCTTTCTGAATACTGGCGACTACAAAAATATGATCCAATTTAAAGTTCCCGAAGTTTTGCTTCCTAAATCCCCGTCGCGACTGATGGTCCAAGAAATGGTCATCGGCAAAAGTCTCGATAAAGAAGCGCTCGCGTACAAGGATACAATTCCGGGACTTAAAAAGGGAATCGTTGAGGCTATGGCAAAAGTTTGGGCCCAGGAAGTCATGTTTGGAACTGGTTTTTACCACTCTGATTTACACCAGGGTAATTTTTTGGTGCGGGTCACCGACGGCGCGATTGTCGTAACGATATTAGATTTTGGAATGGGCGGCGTACTGAACGAAAAAATGCGTCGACAAGTAATGTTAGCCGGAGTCGCGACGGCGGCAAAGGATATTAAACTTATCTCTGATTCGTTTTGGGATATGAGCGAAAAGTCCGGTAACAAAATCTCTCAGGATTTATTTAGACGAAAAGTTCAGGCGAAGCTCAAACAACTGAGTGCCGATGGCGAAACGCTTGCGCTCGACAAATGGATCGGGTGGGTTTCGGATCAGGGTTTAAAAATACCTTACGACCTCATTAACTTAAGTCGCGGAACTATCATCATGAACAATTCACTTCATGAAGTTGGAAGCACTAAAGATATTGGCACGATCGAAGAGGACTTAGCCAAGCGATACGCAAAATACACCTTTCAGGGCCTTAAAGCGACCGGGTTGGTTTCGAATAAAGAACTGGCTAAAGCTGGATACAGCATTTTGACGAGCAAATTCGCAAAGCCGATAGTGCGCGCGTCTGGCGCAGCTGTTCGCTGCGAGCTTTTATTCTAAGGTAAGCGGAAAATTCGATCTAGTTTGCCGCTTTTTTTCATTGCGGCAATAGCTTGGTTAATTTTAGAAACGCTGAGTGGTGATTTTTTTGAGACGGCGCACTTGACGCCAAATGTATCAATACCTAAATCGTAGGCGTTCAGCCGCGGCTGCAATTTTTTTTGATATTGATATTCTAAACTCGAAAGGACGACGTAGTCGACTCGACCATGCAGCAGTTTCTGCAGATTGCTTTCGTTGTTCGGTCCATTTTCTCGGAATATTTGATACTTATTAAACGAATCTTCTAAGTTCGGATAATAGAAGTTAACAACGACGCCGACTCTTTTCTTATCAAGATCTTTCAACGACGTAATTGGCTTTGCGCCAAGACTGACAAGCAGGTTTTGGTTGTTGAAGATCACGTCGCTCCAGAGAACTTGTTCTTTAACGCTCGGAAGCCAAGCTTCGAGCGTGTAACAAATAAAACTAATGTTTCCGCTGATAAGTTCGGGACCCATCCGTTTCATTGGAAGCGGTATCATTTCAATTTTGAATCCGGTTTCGGCAGCGAGAGCATCGCCGAGATT
>JACMRP010000103.1 GCA_014376325.1 Pseudobdellovibrionaceae bacterium | reverse complement strand
GAGCTCAACGATCCAAAAATTCAACGACAGCGGTTTGCCGAAGACCTTGCAAAGAAACAAAAGGCAAAGCGGGAACTCATTCCGATTGACCAAGAATTTTTGCAGTGCCTGGATGCGGGAATGCCGCCTAGTTCCGGCATCGCTTTGGGTTTAGAACGTCTTTTCATGGCGTTGACCGGACTCACGAAAATATCCGATACCCGCTTATTTCCGATACTGTAGTGCTATAGCGGCATTCGAATTTCAATGCGGGTGTGAGCCGAAGTTGAGTCAAAATAAATCTCTCCGCCATGGCTTGCGACGATTCCGCTGGAAATGCTAATTCCCAGTCCAGTTCCTTTACCTACATCCTTGGTGGTGAAGAACGGAGTAGATAAATTTCTTATGAATAAATTTCTGGCAGAATTATTTCTTCGGGCCTTTGTTGATGTCTTCTTTCAGCTCTTTGCCGACTTTGAAGAACGGAAGTTTTTTTTCTTCCACGTTGATGACTTCGCCGGTACGAGGATTTCGTCCTTTGTAAGCATCATACTGACGATTTACGAACGAACCAAAACCACGGATTTCAATTCGGTCATCGCGCATCAACGCCTCTACCATCGAATCGAAAATGGTGTTCACGACAGTCTCTGCTTTTACGCGAGTGATGCCTGCTTTTTCAGCAATTAAATTGATTAAGTCCGCTTTAGTCATGAAATCGATTATACAGATTCGAAAGTGGCTGACCATTAAAAAAGACGGATGGCTCAATGCGCGAAGAAGGGATTTAGTCAGTACATCCCAGTATTTAAGAGGATCTTACGGTATGCATCCAGGACCGTTCGTATCATTTTCTGAGTGTCAAAGAGGTCTATCACCTTCTGACGGGCCCTATCGCCAATCTCTTCAGCCGGCAGAGTCCCCGAGAAGATCTCGATCAGCAGGCTAGCCAGCGACTCGATATCGGCGGGCCTTAGCAAGAACCCATCGACTCCGTCTTCGACAACATTCGCGATGGGACTGACTTCCGATCCGATGATGACTTTCTTTTGGGCCATCGCTTCAATTAAGCTAGCCTCAAAGCCGGTAGAGCGGGAGCTCATGTCAACATAGACATCGGCCATCAAGATAAACTCGATAAGATCCCGCGACGTCAGGGCGCCCGGCAGAATCACGCGGTTGCCGAGTGCTAGATTCAACATTTCGAATTCGATCTGCTTAAAATAAGGTCCATTGCCCACGACGATCAAATACGCATTCGGTTTTTTTACCGCGACTTTTTCGAAAGAGCGCATCAGATTTTGCAGCTCGCGAATTTCTGTCATGTCAGAAATCGTGACGACCACGTGGGCGTTCGAAGACAGATTCCATTTCTTACGGTACTCGTAAGATTCTTCTTTGGGCGAAAGATCGCCGAGCTCCATCCCGTACGGGACGGTGTAAATATTAAAGTCTGGATACAAATAATAGCGCTCGAGAATGATTCGCTGCTGGGGATTATTAACGAAAACGCCATCTGCAGATTTTAATAATTTTCGGTCGGTACCAAAAAACGTCGTCAAAAATTTGTACGTCACCGCGACCGCAGTGGTTAACAAACTTCCAAGAGTTTCCTGGCTCATGCCCAGAATTGAAAATAATTGCGACATTTGCGTTGCTTCGGCATCGTACGCAACGGCCACTTTGAAGTGCTCTTTGTTGCGCGCGATTCTTCGGCCAGAATTGTCCAGGCTATGAACGATGTGAAAAGGTTCTTGTTTGTGAAGTTCGGTAAACTTCTGCAAAGCCGCCTCTTCGAAGCGTAAATTTTTATAGATGCTACCGGATTCCTGTAGGTAGTAAGTCCGAACTCCATCACGAATGACTTCGGGTTTTCCGATGGGGCTGCGGGTAGAAATGACCGTTACTTTATGGCCCTGTTTCGAAAGTCCTCTCGCGATCGGCCACAGAAAACCGCTATCCGTCGAGCGGCTTAAGATCTGAAAGCGATTGCTCACTAAACAGATATTCAGGGATTCAGGCAAAGAAGACTTTTTAGCCATGATTTACTTTAGCTGAGCGAGGGCGCGAGTGTAAAGCCGATTGAGCTCGTTCAGTGGAGTATCTGTGATGTGATGATCGGTGCTGAGTTTATTCTGCAGACTTTCGGGCGGACGGAAGTCTGCCTTGGTTAAGAATTCGCGAAGCTCTTTGTCGAGCGCCTCGTGATTTAAGATCCAGCAGTTAACGTTTCGTTGCCAAAGATGAGCGTGCACGCTGGCTTGTTTCGAATCCAAAACTAATGCGGTGTTCGTCTGAATTGCTTTCGTGTAAAACAACGAGATTTCTTCGGCGCTTAATTTTAGTCCCGCGAGTATTAAACAGAGACTGTGTCGGAGCATCTGCTTTTCGATTATTTTCGGAACGGTCCCCGAAAACATCCAACGATCTGCCAGACCTTGGCCGTTCATCCACTGATCAAAAAGTTTCCGACTACGGAGTGGCCAATCCTGATTGGAACCTAATAAAACGACAAAATGCGATTCGGCCATTTTGCTTACTCGCATGAAAAAGCTAGAGGTCGGGTTAAAGTCTTTTGCTAGACAAGGCACCACAAAATAGGGGGTGTCCTTCAGGTAAGTCGCCCAGTTTTCGTCGGCTACAACTTCTTTTTCAGAATCCGAATCGTCTTCTTCAGTTATCAATGAGGTGTCGTAAAGATCCAGTGCGGGCGGCAAGATTCCGCGGCCCTGTCTTTTGGACCGAACCTTAAGCCCACGAAGTTTCGCTAAGGATTCGACCGAAGGACAAGTGATGATGTCGCTTTCTTGCAAAAGTAAACGAATCGGATTGCCACGGCTAAGCCGTTTTTCAAGCCGTAAAAGCGACGTCGTCAGAACCATCATTGGATGTGACCGAGCGTAACTTGCGAGGACAACGTGTGCACCTTTCAGCCGGCTTCGATCAAGAATCAAATGCAAAATCTGGGGTTCGAAACTAAATATCATAGGCAAAAGTTTGACGGCTTCGAAGACAGACCAGTGCTTAAAATAGCCCATGAAACGAATGCCGTTCGTGTCTTCGGTCGTTTCATTTCGTCCCGTTAGAAAAATAACTTCATGCCCTTGTGCGCGTAACGACAGCGCCAGCGGCCAAGAGGTTGAGTTCACTTTTTCGGCTACGACAATTACTTTCGCCATTCCATTCCTAAAGCTTTGTAGATGCGATCGAGGATCTTGCGATTGGCATCGGGGATGTTCCGGTGCTTCAATTCTTCCGGGTGAATCCACTCTAACATCATATGATGTTGTGCTTTTGGTTCGCCCTTCCAGAATAAGATTTCGTAAAATAGGATTATTATGCCAACGTCGCCGTAAGAATGAGTACAGGCCAGTTTGAGGTCGCCGACTTCGGCCTCGATGCCTAATTCTTCTTCTAGTTCGCGCTGCAACGCCCTTTCGGGTGTTTCGCCGGATTCGATTTTGCCGCCTGGGAACTCCCATTGGCCGGGCAAAGAGTTGTTTTCGGGTCGTTGTCCGACGAGGATCTTACCGTCCTTCTTCAGAAAGCCTGCCACCACGGGAATCCAATGGCCCTTGCGGATTTTTGATTTGCGCGTTTTTTCATCACCTACTGCCATTGTACCTGCCTGCAACATCTCGGAAAAAACCGGGGCCTTCAAATATAAGCGCTGAGTAAATTTCAACAAGATCCGCGCCCATTTGCAACCTTTCAAAGACATCTTCGGCGGTCATTACGCCGCCAACGCTGACGATCAGCTTCCCTTTGCGCCGCTCTCCCAGAATATTCAAACTTTTGCGTAGAATTTCTTTGGCCAAAGGCTTCAACGGTGCTCCGGAAAGGCCGCCCTCTGCCGGAAATTCAATGCCAGCTGGTCTAGCGAGCGTCGTGTTCGTCAGTACGAATCCGTCAATACCGAGTTTCACTGCGGTAATGAGTGCGGATTCCAAAGCTTCGTCGTCGAGGTCGGGCGAAAGTTTTAGTAAAACCGGTTTTGCGACATCACGCTGAGCGCGTTTTAAAATAGGTTCTAGCAGATCAGCGAGGGCCTGCTTGTTTTGAAAATCACGAAGTCCCTTGGTATTCGGACTGCTGATATTAACGACGAACGCATCGGCTTCACTTCGGAGACGATCGACTAAATAAAGGTAATCATTGACCGCAAATTCTGCGGCCGTTTGGCGGTTTTTACCGATGTTCACGAAGACGGGTGTCGCTTTCCGTTCACCGTAGCTGCGAAGATTATATAAAACTTCGTCTCCACCTTCACCGGGGAAACCCATTTTGTTCCAGAGTGCTTTTTGCGGTAAATTCCGGTCCATTATAGCGCCTGGGTTCGGCGCCTGCGGAAGCGGGGTCACGGTGCCGATTTCTGCGAAGCCAATTCCTAGCTTCCACCATTCAGTCAAACTTTCGGCATTTTTATCAACGCCGCCGGCAATCCCTAGCGGGTTTTTAAAAACTAGCTTATTCCAAGTAAAACTTTTCCAGGCCGGAGTTGGCTGGTTTTGAAAAAGACTGAAGAGCTTCAAACCAAAAGGGCCCAGATCATGGGCCCACTGTGGTGGTAATAAGAGCCATGGTTTCATGCGCTCATCTTAGCGCGGATACAGTCCACGGAGCAACATTGCTTTTTCAAGGCGTTGCACGGAAACGGCCATCGCTGCCGAACGCATGTCCACGTTTCTTTCTTCGTGGAATTTAAAGCCCACGTCGAATGCACGATGAATAATGGTTTTCAGACGGTTATTCACTTCTTCTTCGTCCCAGAACAGGGACATGATGTCCTGAACCCATTCGAAGTAAGAAACGATCACGCCGCCGCCATTCGCGATAACGTCAGGTGCGATAAACACACCTTTTTTGTGCAATATCTTCGTTGCGGCTACGGAAACGGGTCCATTAGCGCCTTCTACGATGATTTTTGCTTTTACGTTTTCGGCGTTGTGAGTGTCAATTTGACCTTCCAGTGCGCACGGGAATAATGCATCTACATCTAAGAGCAACAATTCGTCATTCGTCAGCATTGTTGCTTTTGGGTAACCCTTCAAAACTTTATTTGTTTTGATGAATTCCATAACGTCCGGAATATTTAAGCCGTCACCGTTGAAGATGGCGCCGCTGACGTCGCTGATCGCCACAACTTTTGCTCCACGTTGATGAGAGAAAAGTGCCGCAAACGAACCCACGTTACCGAAGCCTTGAATCGCTATTGTCGAACCGGACATTTTCATGCCCATCTTTTCGAAAGATTTTTCTGCGATGTAAACGACACCAAGGCCGGTCGCATGATTACGTCCAAGGGATCCGCCGATTTCAACGGGCTTGCCAGTGACAACGCCGGGTTGTGCATATCCACCTTGCTCTTGCGAGTAAGTATCCATGAACCAAGCCATCGTCTGTGGATCTGTTCCAACGTCGGGCGCTGGAATGTCTTTTGTCGGCCCCACGAACGAAGCGATTTCGGAAGCATAACGACGGGTCAGATTTTGTTTTTCGGTACGAGAGATCTGATTTGGATCGACGCAAACGCCACCTTTAGCTCCGCCGAGTGGCAAGCCTAAAACGGAATTTTTAAAAGTCATCAGTGCCGCGAGGCCCACGACTTCTGGAAGATCCACATTCTGATGGTAACGAATCCCGCCCTTGAAGGGTCCGAGAGTTGCGTTGTACTGAACGCGGTAACCGGTAAATACTTTCACCGAATAATCGTCCATACGAACTGGAATACTGACCGTCAAACAACGACGGGGTTTTTTCAGTCGCTCGAGAACGTTGGGATCGCAGTTAATTAATTTTGCAGCTTCTTCGATTGTTTGAAGAGCATTCTTGAACAAGGGCCCATCAAGATGAGCTTCCGATTTGTGGATTTCCATATGCGTCTAACTCCTTAAAATTACACGAGGTTCACTTTAGTGAAGTAAAAACTCCGAGTCTACCTGCAAAATGGATTTGCTCAGTAGCGTTAGGACTTAGATGGGTTTGTGTCAGTTATTTTAAGGTGCGTTCGTGCCAAAGTTGCAGGTGTCTTTCGAAAAAAGCTGATTTTTGTGCAAGTGTCTGCACGTATTCGAGCGTGTCTTCCTGCGCCGTTTTCGTCACTTTGAAGTAAGGCTGAATGTGTTCGTCCGGAACGTACCGAAACGTAAAGTTAATTCTGCGCGTTTCGAACTCGGTCACGTTCAACTTGAATTTGCAATTGGCTTTCGTTTCGACTCTCTGTACCCGATGAAACAATTGTTTTTTAAATTTGTCTCCGCCAAAAATTTGCAGCGAGCGATCTTCTAACCACTGCTGAAGAATCACGTTGCTCAGTGCCTGCGTGCTCTTGCTTTCAACAAACTGGAACAGTGCTTTTTCACCGAATGACACCGAAGCTACGGGGCCGGGTTCGAAATCTTTATGCTCGCCAACGCGGGCGCAGTCGATGCGTTTCCCATCGTGAATTTGATCTCCGTAAAAATTGATCAGGCAAGTATTCAAGTGCCAACCCCGCGGAACATCTTTCGGGTCGAACTGTTGGTGCACTTTGCTTTCGATATTGTCGACAACCTGCTGCAGAACTGGAGGATAAGGTTCCGCGCTGACGCAACGATCGTGAATGCCTTTGGGCGGATGATAGTAATTAAGGCAGGCGAACTGCCAGTTGCCTAACCAGTAGACGGGGCGAAGCAGTCGGCGTTGCGCTTGATCGGTGGGCGGCGGATTGTTTTTAGAATAACGCATTTCCCAGATCGGATGCAGCGTCGCAAGGTACTCCAAAATCTGCTTTTTCTCTTCGAACGTGATTGCTTCAGGCTCGTAGATCAGATTCTTGAACTGGGAGACGGGTCGTTTCTGCATGCGGCCCTTTTAACACACTGCTTTGCAAAAAAATATGGCTTCCTCTCGGTTGGGTGGTTTAAAACTGAAAATTCTACAAGGAAGTGCCCCGTGATTATCGCCCCCGCAGAGCGCCAAGATTTGATTCAAACGATTTCTAGTTTCAGAAACAAGCGGGTGCTGATTATCGGCGACGTCGGTGTCGACGAATATGTGATGGGGGATGTGCGACGAATCAGTCCCGAAGCTCCCGTACCGGTTGTTGAGGTCACCCAAGAAGACAAACGTTTGGGACTCGCCGCGAACGTCGCGCAAAATGTGGCGAGCCTTGGCGGCGAAGCGCTGCTCGTCGGTGTCGTGGGGCAAGATGCTGGCGCCACGACATTGCAAGAGCTTTGCTTGAAGGCGAAAGTTTCTTGGGACCATATGATTCATTCGGAGCGGCGGCCGACGACCCGCAAGATGCGGATCATTGCCGGAAACGGATTTCACCAGCTCGTCCGCGTCGACTACGAAATGAAAAAATACCTTTCGTCAGAAACCGAAGCGAAGGTCATTCATCGAATTCAAGAGGTGGTTGGCAGTGCGGATGTCGTCATTTTGCAGGACTACGCGAAGGGCGTGATTTCGCAGAATATGGTTCAGCAAGTTGTGCAAATTTGTAAAAAACACGGCAAAAAACTACTGGTTGATCCCACCAGGGCGAATCCGGGTGAATTTTACCTTGGCGTTGACCTGATGAAGCCGAACTACGACGAGGCGGTGGCGCTCGCGGGCTTAAATTTCGACGACCTTCGCGACAACCCGAATAAAGTTCTGGAAGCGGGCAGAGCCTTGCAGAAGAAAACGGGCGCAAAGGAAATAGTCCTCACTCGGGGCAAAGACGGAATGACGATCTTTTCGGGTCAGGAAATCCACGAAGTACCGACTTTTGCGAAAAAAGTCTTCGACGTGACGGGGGCCGGCGACACCGTGATCGCGGCCATTTCACTCGGTGTCGCGGCTAACTTACCTCTGGTAAAATCATGTACGCTAGCAAACTTCGCTGCCGGCGTGGTTGTCGGCAAAGTAGGCTGCGTCCCCTGCGAAATCTCAGAACTCATCGAGTATATAAACTCCGCTCACTAGAACAAGTCGCCGTTGGCGCTAACCTGGGTCACCAAAAGGTACCAGGGTAATCTCTATTTTTTACTGCAATACATTGGCAGGTAGTCGTCCGGCAT
>JACMRP010000102.1 GCA_014376325.1 Pseudobdellovibrionaceae bacterium | reverse complement strand
GTGAGCGCATGGATGTCTGAATCGTACGGAGACGGAAAAACCCACATCGAAAAGATGTGGGTAATAGATAGGTGATTACTTCCCGTTTTTGCTGACTATGACTTTAAGTTGCGAGCTTCGCGATTTCTACGAAGGTGCGTATCATCACACCGCTCGCGCCGCGCTTGCTGCAATAATTCAAACGGTTGCCGACAGACCAGCCTGTCCCGGCGATATCGAAATGCGCCCACGGAATGTCTTCTTGAACAAACTGCTCAAGGAAGCCCGCGGCCGTTGCACTTCCGGCACCTTTTGAAGAACTCATGTTGGAAAGATCCGCCCAAGTGCCCTTCATATCTTTTACGTGATGATCAACGAGTGGCATATTCCAAACGAGTTCACCAGAAGCAACCGCTGCCTTTTCAACTTTCGCTTTCAGCTGAGCATTGCGAGTGTAATAACCAGTGTGAATGTTGCCGAGAGCCACAACCATCGCGCCGGTCAAGGTCGCCGCATCGACGATCAATTGTGGATCTTGTTCTGAAGCATAAACTAAAGCATCGGCCAGAATCAGTCTGCCCTCAGCGTCGGTATTATTGATTTCAAAAGTTTTGCCGTTACGGGCCGTGTGTATGTCCCCTGGCTTAGTGGCAGCGGGGCCAGTCAAGTTTTCGGTCGAAGGTACAATGCCGATGACATTCACTTTCAACTTCAGCTTAGCAATTGCGAGGATCGTTCCGATCACGTTCGCGCCACCGCACATATCGTATTTCATTTCTTCCATGCCGGCAGAAGGCTTTATGCTGATGCCGCCGCAGTCAAAAGTAAGACCTTTGCCGACAAACGCAACGGGCTTTTTGGTCTTCGCGGCGCCATTGTATTCCATGATGATAAACCGCGGCTCTTCCGAAGAACCCATCGAAACGCCAAGCAATCCGCCCATTTTTTCTTTCGCGATGCGGGCTTTATCCCAGACGGTCACTTTAATCCCGGTGCCCTTTGCAGCTTCTACTGCAGAGTTTGCAAGAATCGTTGGCGTCATTAAATTGCCCGGCATATCGCCCAAGCGGCGCGAGAAGTTAACGCAAGATCCTAGAATGACCCCTTCAGTGAAGGCCGCTTTAAATTCTTTGTCAGAAGCTTTCGCGACGACGTGGATGTTGAGCTCATCTTCTTTTTCTTTTTTAGCAGTTGGTTTAGATTTTAATTCGTCCATCGTGTAACCGACGAGGCTCAAACCTTCGGCTGCAGCCTTCGCGAAAGAAGCCGAGTCTTTTTTAGAAGCGCCAATTCCATCAAAGTGAATCGCGGCCTCTTTAACACCCATCGACTTAATAGCGTCATGAGCTGTCGCTATGGCGGTCCGGATCGTTTCGTGGTCGATCTCGTTCTCTTTACCAAGACCAATGACTAGGATGTTTCGGAAGCCTTTGTAGTTAAGTTCACGGTAGCCGACAACTTCTGAGAGTTTTCCGGTAATCGTCTTTTCTGAAATTGAGTTCGATAGTTTTTTGTTGAGTTCGGCATGAGTAATCTTCGCAGGTTTCTCTTTCTGAGAAGAAGCTTTCGAAAACACGACCAAGGCCGGGCATGTCAGAGTATCGATGTCTTTATTGATCAGGTCGAATAACATAAACTGTCCTTTCGAAAGAACACATTGTGCTGCGTTAAATACTGAATAACTGATGGATAAATGGATAACATAAAGCCAAACATCTTCAAACCATTTTTAATAAAGTCCTATGGGATAATACCGATAGATAGGTAGATTGATTCAACCATCAACAGGAGACCACTGTGCCACTCATTCCCTACGTCATTGAACAGAGCTCTAAGGGTGAACGAAGTTACGATATTTATTCGCGACTACTTAAAGACCGCATCGTCATCCTCGGCACACAGGTGACAGACGAAGTTGCCAACGCAATTATCGCACAATTCTTATTTCTCGAGGTAGACAACCCAGAGAAAGATATCCATCTTTACATCAACTCACCAGGCGGTAGTGTTTCTGCGGGTCTTGCGATCTACGATATGATGCAATTCGTGAAGTGCGACGTTGCTACTTATTGTATGGGTATGGCGGCAAGCATGGGTTCATTGTTACTCACTGCTGGCGCAAAAGGAAAGCGTTACAGCCTTCCGAATACTCGCATCATGATTCACCAACCGTTGCTCGGCGGTGGCGGATTGTCGGGTCAAGTGACCGACATCGAAATTCATGCAAAAGAATTGATTAAGACAAAACAGAAACTGACCCAGATATATGAAGAACATACCGGACAGAAATACGAAACCCTGCACGGCCTGATGGAACGAGATTATTTCTTGGATCCGAAAGAAGCTAAAGAGCTCGGTTTGATCGATACGGTTGTTGAATCTCGTAAAGCTTCTAGAAAAGTATAAAGGATATCAGATATGAGTACTAAAGACGCAGGCACATTACGTTGCAGTTTTTGTGGCAAAGGCCAAAAAGAAGTTAAAAAATTAATCGCCGGTCCTGGCGTTTACATTTGTGATGAGTGTATTGATCTTTGCAATGACATCATTGACGAGGAAAAAGAGCGCGAGACATCCGTCAAAGGAACCTTTAAGGTTCCGAAGCCTCACGACATCAAAACTTATTTGGATGATTACGTGATCGGTCAGCTAAAAGCGAAAAAAGCTTTAGCGGTTGCAGTGCATAATCACTACAAACGCATCAACGCGATCGGAAACGGCAAAAAAACGACCGACGTGGAATTGCAAAAATCAAATATCCTACTTGTGGGCCCAACCGGCTCCGGTAAGACTTTGCTGGCGCAAACAATCGCAAAAATTTTGAATGTTCCGTTCGCAATGGCGGACGCTACGACATTGACCGAAGCCGGTTACGTCGGTGAAGACGTTGAGAACGTCGTATTAAACTTACTTCAGTCAGCGGACTACGACGTAGAAAAAGCGCAAAAAGGCGTAATCTACATCGATGAGATCGATAAGATTTCGCGCAAGTCTGAAAATCCATCCATCACTCGCGACGTGAGCGGTGAAGGGGTTCAACAAGCATTGCTGAAAATCTTAGAAGGAACCGTTGCGAATTTGCCTCCGAAGGGCGGTCGTAAACATCCACAACAAGAATTTATCCAAGTCGATACTTCTAACATCTTGTTCATCGTCGGCGGCGCATTCGTTGGTTTGGATAAAGTGATTGAAGCACGTACGACTAACAAGACTATGGGCATCGGCGCAGATATTCGTATGGCGAGCGAAAAAGAAGTGAACGGCGAATATATTTTGCAAAAGGTCGAGCCAGACGATTTGTCGAAATTCGGGCTGATTCCAGAGTTCATAGGTCGCTTACCGGTGATCGCGGTCCTAGACCCACTCGAAGAATCTGCACTGATCGATATTTTGGTTCAGCCGAAAAACGCTGTTACTAAGCAGTACCAAAAACTTTTCAGCTTCGAAGGCGTGGACTTGAAGTTCACCGAGAAAGCTTTGAAGGCGATTGCACAAATGGCCCTGAAACGCAAAACCGGCGCTCGCGGACTTCGCGGAGTTATCGAAACAGCGATGATGGACATCATGTTTGATCTGCCGTCTAAACCGAACGTTAAAGAGTGCATCATTGATGAAAAAGTCATCAACGACGGGGCTCCTCCGAAGCTGGTTTACAAAACCGACGAAGAGATGCGAGCTTCTGCAGAGAAATCTGAAAGCAGTGACCCTGCGGAGAGTGCATAGCTAAAGTTCAAATCGTAAAATCTAAATAGCAAAAAACCCGGAAAGAAATTTCCGGTTTTTTTTGTGATTAGGCATAACAAGCATAAGAAAATCTTATGTCTTTTCACGGTCCTGCGGCATATCCGACGCCCAACAAATTGCTTCCCAGCCGACATCCGAATCCCTATACTTAAGAAAGAGTCGGGAAGGGTTACATGGATTTAACCCCCCACTCGACCTCGGGTGTCTTATAGACAGACTCAAGAGGATATACAACCACAGGGAGGGTCTAAATGAGTGAGAGCGCCAAGGTCCAAACACTGCCACTTTTACCTTTACGGGATCTCATTATTTTTCCGCATATGATGATGCCGTTGTTCGTCGGCCGCGATAAGAGCATCAACGCTCTTGAAGAGGCGATGAGCAAGCAAACGGACATCGTCCTAGCGGCCCAAAAAGATGCTAAGACCAACAATCCGGAACCCAAGGATATCTACACCATCGGGACGGTCGCAACGATCATCCAGTTGTTGCGCATTCCTGACGGCACCGTAAAAGTTTTGGTTGAAGGCAAACGCCGTGTTCGCATCAAAAACTTTATCAACAACGATAATTTCTTTCAGGTTCAGTGCGAAGAAATTCCGGAAGAGTCGGACAGTCCAGTTGAAGCGGCGGCGCTAGTACGCTCCGTAAAAACGACTTTCGAGACTTACGTGAAGTTGAACAAGCGCATTCCGCCTGAAATTTTGATGCGCGTATCGACCATCGAAAATCCGGGCGAGCTAGCGGATATTATCGTCGCGCAATTGAATTTGAAACTCGAAGACAAACAAAAGGTCTTAGAAATTTCGGATCCATCAAAACGTTTGGAACACTTGTTAAACTTGATGACCGGCGAAATCGAAATTCTCGAAGTAGAAAAGAAAATCCGCACGCGAGTTAAGAAGCAAATGGAGCGTTCGCAAAAAGAGTACTATTTGAATGAGCAAATGCAGGCCATTCAAAAAGAACTTGGCGAAAAAGATGATTACCAAGCAGAGCTTGAGGACTTAGTAACTAAGACTAAAGCGAAAAAGATGTCTCAAGAGGCGAAAGACAAAACTCTGAAAGAGATCAAAAAATTAAAAATGATGTCGCCGATGTCTGCGGAAGCAACCGTCGTGCGCAACTATATCGATTGGGTATTGTCTTTGCCTTGGGCTGACTACACGGACGAAAAACATGACATCCGAAATGCGCAAAAAGTGTTGGACGACGATCACTGGGGCTTAGAAAAAGTCAAAGAACGTATTCTGGAATACTTAGCGGTACTTTCGATCTCTAAAAACATGAAGGGACCTATCTTGTGTCTCGTCGGACCTCCGGGAGTTGGTAAGACTTCACTCGCTCGCTCGATTGCCGAATCTTTGAACCGTCCATTCGCGAGGATTTCATTGGGCGGCGTTCGTGATGAAGCAGAGATTCGCGGACACAGAAAAACTTACGTTGGCGCAATGCCGGGCAAAATCCTGCAAGCACTCCGTAAAGTTGATAAAGGCAATCCGTTGATACTGCTGGATGAAATCGACAAAATGGCGAACGACTTCCGGGGTGACCCAGCGGCCGCGATGCTAGAGGTTTTAGATCCAGAACAAAACTCAACGTTCCAGGATCATTACTTAGAAGTCGAATACGACCTTTCAAAAGTCATGTTCATCGCGACGGCGAATTCGCTGCACACGGTGCCAAGACCATTGCTGGATCGTATGGAAATCATCGGCCTTGAAGGTTACATCGAACAAGAGAAGTTCCACATCGCAAAGAACTACCTAGTTCCGAAGCAGATCGAAAATCACGGTTTGAAAGACTACAAAGTTTCAATCCCTGAAAAAACGATCCGCGATGTGATCCGATACTACACACGTGAAGCGGGCGTACGTAACTTAGAGCGTCAGTTCGCGAACGTTTGCCGTAAGATGGCAAAAGAGATCGTGATGGCGCAAGCGATGGCCGACATGAAGACCGAAAAGAAGACTTCGAAAAAAGCGACCGGCGCAAAGCTCCCAATCAAAAAAGATGCTCACGTTGTGACGCAGGCTAAGTTGGTTGAGCTGTTGGGACCGCACAAATATAAATTCGGAAAAATCGAAGAACAAAACGAAATCGGTTTGACGAACGGAATGGCTTGGACAGAAGTCGGCGGCGATCTGCTTGCGGTAGAAGCCAGCGTTGTTCCGGGCAAAGGTAAGTTTACAATTACCGGCCAGTTGGGGGATGTCATGAAAGAGTCTTGTTCCGCGGCGATGAGCTACGTGCGATCACGTGGTCCACTTTTCGGCCTGGATAAAGATTATTTCTCAAATATCGACGTGCATATCCATTTACCAGAAGGCGCCGTTCCAAAGGATGGACCTTCTGCGGGGATTGCGCTGACCACGAGTATCGTGTCGACGATCATGAAGATCCCGGTGAAAAGAACCGTGGCGATGACCGGAGAGGTCTCACTTCGTGGAAGAGTCCTTGCGATCGGTGGT
>JACMRP010000101.1 GCA_014376325.1 Pseudobdellovibrionaceae bacterium | reverse complement strand
TTTTTCAGCCGCGCGCGTGCGATTTAATTTTGGTGCGCCCACGTAGCAAGTATGAGTCGCCGCGAGGCCATTAGCGTCCGTTCCTCAATCTCTGCTGCATTTTAAAAGGCCGTGAATTTGCGTCTCAAAAGGTCGTGGTACAACAAATCAGAAAACCTACTCAAGGATGAGGAAGATTCGTTCAACCACCATGAAGGAGGACTCGTGAATATTTTAGAAGGCTTTACGAACCAAGAAATCGACGAACGCATAACCAGACTTGCAAAATCAGAACGTAAGATAACTCACCTGGTTTTGTCTCACATCGAAGAAGTACGGCGCCGAAAAATTTATTTGGATTACGGACTTACGAGCACATTTCAGTATTTGACGAAGCGACACGGCTATTGCGAAAGCAGCGCCTACCTGCGGATTCAGGCAGCGAAAGTTTTGGCTCGGCATCCGGAGCTTCAACAGAAAATTGAAAGCGGGTCCGTCAAACTAACTCAGTTAGCGAAAGTGCAGAAATGCGCGGCCCAGATTTCTACACCACCGCGTGTCGACGAAGGGGCAACTGCAACAAATGCTACTATGTTGGATCAGAATCGCTCTTGCGAAAAAACGGCCCTGGCTCAATTAGAAAATAAATCAGGATTTGAAACCGACAAAATCTTAGCTATTCAATTCCAACAAAAGTCAGTGCAACATCAAAAGATCACTCCGCAAAGTGACGGTTCAGTTCGGTTAGAATTTTCAGTCACCGCAGAACAGTTCGATGAAATCAGAAGGGCGCAGAGTCACGTTTCCCATTCCGTTGTCGGTGGCCAACTTGACCAACTCTTCGTGCATCTCGCACGATGGGTGAACAAAAAAGTCGACGGCGGTAAAAAGGCTACCGATCGCTCCGAAAAATGCACAGTTTCAAAATCGAAGATGGACCTGAATTTAGAGCAAGATCTGACGCAGGGTTTATCCGCTAAGGAGAAATTGAGGAAACAAAATCGCCGGAAATATCTTTCGGTCAGAGTACGGCGGAGGCTTTTAGAAAATGCGGGTCATTGTTGCGAGCATATCGAAGAGTCCTCAGAAGTCCGTTGCGATTCGCGGTTCCAACTTCAGGTCGATCATGTGCTTCCCATCGCGCGGGGTGGGGATAGTGGGCCGGAAAATCTTCGAATATTGTGTGGGGTTCACAATCGGCTCGTCGCACAGCGAATGAACCTGTTTCGAGTTGCTTCGGGAATGGATTTTTGTAGCAGTTAAATCGGAGCGCCAGGCCGCTTTGCTAACGAAGGCCAAAAAAAACTAATGCAAAGCTTGCGGAGCTATTAGGAAAAATTCGGGGACTTCGACCGTAAAGGTTTCGCCGCCCGCGCCGATCATTTGATAGGTGCCGCGCATGGTGCCGGAAGAGGTGTGCAACGGGCACGCGCTTTCGTATTCGAAAGTTTGGCCCGGTTTGATTTTTGGTTGGAGGCCAACGACTCCGGGGCCACGAACATCTTCGGTTCGGCCCAAGGCATCCGTGATGACCCAGTGACGGCTCATCAGTTGCGCTTCGCTGCGGCCCTTATTTGTGATGCTGATTTTATATGCAAAAAAATGGTAGCTCTGCTCGGGCTTTGATTCCTGAGGAACGTAGTTGGTCGTGATCGCCACTTGAATGTCGGTCGTCGTTGATTTCTGCATTGTCATATCGAAAACACCATAACACCATCGCACCAGCGCCGGTCAATCATCCGCCAAGGAAGCGCAACGCCGCAGCCAGAAATCTAGACTGGAATCGAGGTCATTTCGAACACGACCGGGTAGTGATCTGAAGGCAAACGCATCTTGGCATCAAACGTCAAAGGGACGCCCAAGCTCATTCCGAATTCGTCTTTGTAACGATAAACCGAAGCGCTCGGTGCATTTAAAAATGGCACCGCCACGGGATTCAAAAAGCAAAAATCAATCTGTCGTCCATCCGCGCGGGTATTATTGCGCACCTGATAAAAAGTCGCTCGATTCTCTGGACTCACTCCGGCAAGTTCAAGCACGTCTTTAAGTTGCGTCTCCGTATACAAGGGCTTAAATTCTTCATCCGGAGCAGCGATCGTCGCATTGCCATTGAAGTCCCCTGCAACAACAACGGGCACTTTCGGATGCTTCGTTTCGAACTCTTTGTAGATCTCCACTAAAGTTTTTAACTCGGCCTGGCGTCGTTCAAATCCCGATGGATCAATTCCTTCAGGATCGAGTCGCGATTTCAGATGGGTCAGTAAAATTCCCAAAAATGGCCGATCGACATTTTGTTTAAAAAGCCGAAGCTCTGCCACGTCGCGCGAAAATTTGTGACTGGTTGCGGGGCCCTTCACCGTCGTCACCGGGTAATTGGTTTTTAAAGAATCCCGTTCATGAGGATACAAATAATTGATCAAACGGTTCTTGTTGGTCTGGAGGTCAAAGTAAAACGGCAAACCACGACGGACCAAAAAACCCACGTCGATATTGCGGTTGGAATTCCCTTCGGTCAGCACCGGAGTGTATGCGCCACCCAAAAACAGCTCATTGAAATTTTTTAATGACTCAGAGCCACCCACTTCGCAGAGCATGTAAATATCCGCGTTGAGCTCGGTCATCATTTTGGCCAAAGCCAAACACTTCTGTAATGGCTTGTTTTCATACACGGACGACGACAGGCGCCGCCACTTGGTTTCGTCCAATTTCAGCGATTCCGCTGTCGGCGGGACGTCAAACATCAGAAACAGATTTTCCATGTTTAAAAAGCACAATTTAAGGTTTAAAGTCTCAGTCCACGTCATTTCTATATTGTAAGAAACTTCGTGCCAGAATCACAATTTAAATCTCGAGGTCCTCAGTGCAATCTTTCTTAGACAAAGCCATCATCGGCGACGAACCCAAGTCTAGCCAGGCCAAAGCCACCCAGGGCAAAGGCAAAGCCACTGCCGCCAGCAAAGACCTAAAAAATAAAAATGAAACGACCGGCTATGTTTACTTCCTAGGCACGAA
>JACMRP010000100.1 GCA_014376325.1 Pseudobdellovibrionaceae bacterium | reverse complement strand
ATAAATTGAAGTGCCCACACTGCGAATTGCTTCGGTAGCCGGAATGGTTCGGTCGTGATAGCCAAGATTCAGATCGAGCGAAAGTTTCGCGAAAAAAAATACTTGAGTGTTATTCGAAAGCGTCATCAAAACACTACGGCTGGATGCGGTTGCGCGAGCAAGGCCGTCGTCAGCCCGTGGATAACGGTTCACAAAATTTTTGTAAAATTCGGTCGACTGTGGGTGAACGAAAAGCCGAAATTCTCTCTGACCCTTGCGGTAGCGGTACAGTTCTGCTTTGAGGTCTCGTGGGATCAAAGCGTCGGCTTCGGCAGTTTCCAAGGCAGACTCGGGAATCCAGTACGAGGGCACGCGGAACCATTTTTCGTTCTCGGCCCTGAACTCATCGTTGAGTGCCAAGTGGTCACGGGGCGGGGCGCCCAGTCCCTCTTTGTCATTGAGCCTAGCTTCGGCGTCCATCCAGACTCCGAGTGTTCCAGGAAGAACGGGAGTCTCATTCTGAGACGTCGCGGCCATTACAAAATACGGCACCAGCACCGTCAATAGTGTTAGCAGCAAGAAGCGACAGAATGCTCGTGGGCAAAGAATCGAGTTCATACTTCAAGAAGCAGCAAATCCCGGGCCCGCATCGAACTATGTTTGAAAAATCCAGTGCGGAGTTTGGGCCTTCGTTAACGTCAATCCAAAGTGATCCGCGATCCAAGTCATGGTTCGCTCCGAAAAGAAAACTACGTGAGTCGGGTCGCGCCGGTAGTGCCAGCCTTCAAAGTGCTCGCGGCCTTGGTGGGCAGAGGTCATCACTCCTAATAAGCCGCCAGGATTTAGAAGCTTGGTGAGCTGCTGAATTTCTTCGAGTGGGTGATAAAAATGCTCCCAGACTTCGGTGCACGTAATGACATCATACTGATGCTGCAGACTCGCCTGGTTAGTGAAGTAGAAAATATCGTAATTGGTGACGCGGTAATTTTTTTCACCCAGCATGACGGACAAAAACGCCGAGGGCCCACAGCCAAAATCGAGGATTTTTAAGTTCGGCGCGTGAATATTTTTAAGCGCGGCAAACTTGTCGATCTCCTGAATCAACGGCAAAAAAAACTTACGGTAACCCTGAGTACTGACATTCTCGTGCATGTCGTAGCGCAGTTTTTCGTCTTCGGGTCTCATCCGTTCAGAAGGGTCCATAAAAATCACGTCGCAAATGGGGCAATGAAAGTAAGCGCCCCGAGGCTTCCTGCGCACCTCGAACTTTTCGACTTTTTCTGAGGCACAGACCAGACATTTCATGGCAAAACTCAAACGCGCACCTCCTGGTTTATCTTACCGAATCTAAGATGCGCCGCAATGCCAAAAAGAATGGCGTACCTTTGCGCGTAAGGATTTGATTTTCTTGGCTGCGTGCATCAGATTGGGGCTTCTTTATTTTTACTTTTTGAAGGAGTCTTCCATGTCTAAATTGCGTGTTGGTATCAATGGTTTCGGGCGTATCGGTCGCGTGATTTTCCGCGAAGGTTTTGAGAAGCTAGAATTTGTTGGAATCAATTCTTTGGACAGCGTCGCGGGGATCGCGCACTTGCTGAAGTACGATTCTTCGCACGGCATTTTCAAAGCGGACGTTTCTCACGACAACGAAAACATCATCGTGAATGGCCGCAAAATTCCGGTAACCAAAATTAAGAACCCGGCAGAAATTCCGTGGAAAGCTTGGGGCGCCGACTTAGTCGCAGAATGCACGGGCGCTTTCAAAGAAAAATCCGATTTTGAAGCCCATCTCAAGGCTGGAGCGAAACGCGTTTTGGTTTCTGGTCCCGCTGAAAAAGGTGCGGACCTGACAATGGTCTACGGAATTAATCACTTGGCTTACGATCCGGCAAAACACACGGTCGTATCGAATGCGTCTTGCACGACGAACTGCTTGGCGCCCCTCGCGAAAGTTTTGAACGATGCTTTTGGGATCGAGCACGGGACAATGATGACGATTCACTCTTACACCAACGATCAAAAAATCTTGGACGCTCCCCACAGTGATTTGCGCCGCGCACGTTCGGCCGCAGTGAGCATGATCCCGACAACGACGGGCGCTGCAAAAAATGTCGGTCTGGTATTGCCCGAACTAAAAGGCCGTATTGACGGCATTTCGGTTCGCGTACCGACTCCGAACGTCAGTCTGGTGGATTTTACTTTCACCGCTAAAAAAGATGTCACGGCAGAACAGGTGAACAACGCCCTGATCGAAGCGTCGAAGGGATACCTTAAGGGCATCCTTGCTTGCGAAGCGGATGAGCTTGTCAGCATCGATTTCAACGGAAATAAATTTTCTTCAATCGTGGATTTAAAAACGACGATGACCGTTGGACCACGCATGGTCAAAGTTCTTTCTTGGTACGACAACGAAACTGGTTTCAGTAACCGTATGGTCGATGTGGCTTTGCACATGGCCTCTAAAGGACTTTAATAATGGCTTCAGGACTTAAGGGAATAAAAACCGTTCGTGATTTGGAAGTGACCGGCAAGGTTGTCTTCTTGCGCTTGGATTTAAATGTGCCGATGGAAAACGGCAAGATCATGGACGAAAATCGCATTACCGCGAGCCTTCCGACGATACAGTATCTGATGGAAAAGGGAGCGAAGATCGTGATGTGTTCGCACTTGGGGCGTCCCAAGTCCGAAGCGGATCGCGAATTTTCGTTAGAGCCCGTTGCGACCAGATTATCGGAGCTTCTAAAGGCCGAAGTCATTCTCTGGGAAGATATTGAAAGCGATGGGATTAAATCCTTGCTGCACAATATGAAAAAGAACGAACTCATCTTGCTAGAGAATGTTCGATTTTTACCGGGTGAAACCAAAGACAGTGAAGAACTTGCTCAGGCCTGGGCAGGATATGCCGAAGTTTACGTGAACGACGCATTCGGAGCTTCGCATCGCGCCCACGCGAGCATCCACGCGCTTCCGCAATTGATGAAGGTCAAAGGCGTGGGCTTGTTGATTGAAAAAGAAATTAATTTCTTGGATAGCCTATTAGAAAATCCGAAACGTCCTTACCTCGCGGTCTTAGGCGGGTCTAAGGTTTCGGATAAAATTGCGGTCATCGAAAAGCTTTTGGATATCGTCGACGGTTTTATCATCGGCGGAGCCATGGCTTACACTTTCCTAAAAGCTCGCGGACACGCGGTCGGCAAATCCCTAGTTGAACAGGATAAACTTGCTTTCGCGAAGATGCTGGTCGACCGCATCGATGCTCGCAACAAGACTCTGCTTCTGCCCGTGGATCATGTCGTGTCTACTTCGATCAAAGACACGGCCGGTGCGCACGTAACGAACGACGTAAATATTCCCGAAAACGAAATGGGCTTGGACATCGGGCCAAAGACGATTCGATTGTACAAGACGGCACTGAACGAGGCCGCGACGATATTCTGGAACGGCCCGATGGGCGTTTTTGAAGTCGGAGCTTATTCGAAGGGTACTTTCGCGATTGCTGAAGCCATGGCCGAAAATAAAGGAATGAAAGTCGTCGGCGGTGGAGACTCAGCATCCGCGGCCGAAATGTCTGGCTTCGCCGACAAGATGACCCATATTTCTACTGGCGGCGGTGCGAGCCTTGAATATCTGCAGGGCGATAAACTTCCGGGACTAGAAATCTTACGCATGAAAGTGAGACCTCCAGCATGAAGAAAATATTCGCGGCCAATTGGAAACTTTTTAAGACGCCTCAAGAAACCCGCGAATTTTTCTCTCAGTGGAAAGAAGATTTTACGACCTCTGAAAACGAAGTCGTATTTTTCCCTTCCGCGATTTCTTTAGAAGCGGCAAGTGTCGCGATCGAGTCTGCAAAGCCGAGCTACGATTTAAATTTCGGCGTTCAGAATGCTTATTTTCAAGCGCAGGGTGCTTTCACTGGCGAAAACTCGGCCACCGTCGTACAGGGTCTTGGTGGTAAGTACGTCTTGATTGGCCATAGCGAGCGCCGACAAGTTTTCGGTGAAAAGGACGATTCCCTTGCGGAAAAAGTGGCCTTCACCCAGAGCTTGGGAATGGTTCCTATGTTGTGCATTGGCGAGACTCTCGAAGAGCGCGAAGGAACCATGACGAAAGATGTTTTGATGCGCCAACTGACTGAAGACCTCAAAAAAGCAAACCCGGCAAAACCTTTGGTCGTTGCTTATGAACCCGTCTGGGCCATCGGCACCGGCAAAGTCGCGACCTCTGAGCAAGTGAAAGAAACGCATCAAGATGTTTTTGATTTGCTCAAGAGCTTAGGATTTACGGCACCGATTTTGTACGGCGGCAGCGTTAAGCCAGACAACGCCTCGGGCTTAAGCAAAATCCCTCACGTCGATGGATTTTTAGTTGGTGGCGCTTCGCTCGAAGTCGCATCGTTCAAAAAAATCTGCGAGGCTTAAGATGAAATTTTTCACTTCTGCGTTCCTAGTCCCCAAATAATTGCGTCAGAAAACCGAAAGAGCATTTTGGCATTCCGTTCTGTCATGCCGGCACGGTTCAAGACAAAGAGTTCGGGACCATTTTCCGTTAGAGTATAAACACCAGAGTCGACAGCTTCGCTGAAGGATGGCTTCAGGGTGAAATCGATTGGGGACGACCCGTCGACATTGAAATTTACAAGGATGGCTCTTTGCTGGTATCAGATGACAAGGCCGGCGGTATTTACCGCATTAGTTATGCAGGTTCGAAAGTAAAGCGCAGATAAGCTCAGATTAGTCTAGATAGGTAAGTATCATGAAAAAATTAATCGTTTCGAAATTTGGTGGAACCTCTATGGGGGATGCGGCCTGCATGCTTCGCAGCGCTGAAGTCGTTGCCCAGCAAGATTCTTGCGTCGTCGTCGTGAGTGCCATTTCTGGGACGACGAACGAATTGATAGAGCTCGGAAAATCGTCTCAGTTCAAACCGTGGACCGAAACCGAAATTATTTTTGAAAAAATCCGCACGAAGCATCTGAAAATTGCAGCTGATCTCAATGTCAATTCGGCCTCGCAAGAAAAGCTCCAAAGTCTGTTCGAAGAAATGGGCAGCTTAGCTAAGGGCGTTCATCTACTGAAAGATTGCTCGATCAAAGCCCTGGATACCTTAATGAGTCTCGGTGAACGAATGTCTTCTGTTTTATTTACGGAAGCGATGGCACAAGTATTAAAGAAACATAATTCTTTTCGTAAGGCCGAGTTGCTGGATGCCCGCGACGTTGTCCGCACCGACGATCAATTTGGCAAAGCACGACCGTTGACCGAAGAAATCCAAACGCTTGCAGCGAAGTACCTACCGCCAGAACGTTTATCAAACACGGTGTTTGTGACTCAGGGGTTTATTGGTCGTACCGACGAAGGCATGACGACGACGCTCGGCCGTGGGGGCAGCGACTATTCGGCCGCGATTTTTGCGGAAGGAATCTCTGCCGATATTCTCGAAATTTGGACCGACGTTGCGGGAATCGCGACGACCGATCCTCGCTTATGCCCTAAGGCTCAACCGATTGCGGAGATTTCTTTTAAAGAGGCTTCGGAGCTCGCTACTTTTGGCGCGAAGGTTCTGCACCCGGCAACCTTGTTACCAGCGATGCGCAAAAACATCCCGGTGTTCGTAGGTTCAAGCTTTGAAGCCGGCGCCCGCGGCACGTGGGTACGTAAGGAAGTGGAGCATCACCCGCTGATCCGCGCGATGGCGCTTCGACGCAAACAAGTGCTGGTGACTCTATCGACGCCAGAAATGCTTCACGCACACGGGTTTTTATTCCAGATTTTCAAAGTCTTCAACGACCATAAAGTCAGCATCGACGCCATTACGACTTCCGAAATTTCGGTCAGCGTGACGCTGGATGATTCCGCTTTGTTGAACAAAAAACTCGTCGCGGATTTGTCCGAAATCGCGGCGGTGCAAGTCGAAGAAAATTTGGCATTAGTGTCGTTGATCGGCAATAACATCAACCATACGCCGGGTCTTAGCGGGAAGATTTTCGAGGCCATCTCGGACATCAACGTCCGCATGATTTGCCTCGGCGCCAGTAAACATAATTTTTGTTTTATCGTGAATGAAGACCAAGGACCGCTAGCCATTCAACGACTTCATGCGAAGTTCATCGAAGGCTAGGGTAACTCCGTGGCTACTTATGTCCGCGCGTCTTGTAAGTCTTTTTATAGAATTCATCTTTTTTAGCGTCGTCGTAATCTTTTTCGATTCCGTAACGTTTTTTAACTTCTTCAAAACGGCCGCGCGCTTTTTTACACGTCTCACGCACGTCTGTCAGGGTGCCAGCTTTCGACTTCGCGTGTGTATAATCGATATTTTCGCGATCGCAGAGGTCTTCGAAATTCTGATTGAATTCCGCGATGTTCTGACTATTTTCATTGCGAGAATTCAAAAATACCGCCGATTCCAATGCAAACTTGTCACTCGAGGCGCTGATTCGATTGCATTCCTTTGTTGCTTGCGACTGCTTACGAACGCAATAAGGTTTGCTGTCGGCCATGCATGTTTTGCCGAATAGATCTGGATTCATCGCCTTCGTCCATTTACAGGTGACTTGCACACCAAAGACCAACGGATTGCACATGACGGAGTCACCCTCGCACGCGAAGGGCTTAGGTAGTCCCGTCAGCGCCCATGGAATTTCTTTTGGTGCAATACAGTCTTCGCCTTTGATAACAAAGCCTGCGTACATACAGCGGTAAGCTCCGCTTGCGCCATCCGGAGACGCTTTCTTCTCTGGTTTTTCTGGAGCTGGCTTTTTATCTTTAGCGGGTTCACCCTCGTCAACTGTCACTTTAGTTCCTGAAGCAGGCTTTACGGTTTCTTTTGAAGTGGCGACGGGCGTGAAGGGTTCGCCATTAAATCGGCGCAGGTCCGATTCGCCGATAGGAACAACCGCTGAAGTTTTGAAGTCGTTTTTCGTTTGTGTCCAATATTGCGCTTTCTGCGTTACCTTCTTGTTTTTCGGAAGAGCGGTTTTTAGAGATTTTAGGTTTTCATCCTGGAGAGCCGCAAGGCGGTCAATCTCTGCTTGAAGCAGATTTTGAGTTTCTTGATTGAAGTCCCCAAACATTTTACTGGCCATGCTCATCCGGATCATTTTCGAAGCGCCTTCGAAATTGTTCAGCAAAGCTTCTTTCTGTGAAGCACTTAAATCCTTCGTTTCGCTTTTACTTACTTCATGAATGTAAGTGGCCGCGTCGTCTAAAAATTTCTTAGCGCCGGCTTCGTTGTCGTTTGCGGGTTTCCAAGATTGATACTTGCTAACTGCCGGCTTCGCCACATCTTGCGCGATCGCTGCAGGCACGGCGGCATCCATGACCGCGGCAAACAAGCCACTGCGTTTTGCAAACTCTGCCGCGAGGGCAGGATTGCTTTCGCTCATCTCAACGAAAATTTCGCGGACTTTTTTGATGTACGTTAGCTGCTCTGTATAAGTCAGACTCGAAAATTGTTGCTGCGAAAGCAGCGCCGTCGTCTTAGGGACTTTCGAAGCGACCATTGAAGTCGTCGCAAAACTGGTAGCTGACAATATAAGAACGATCGGAATAAGAGACCATGATTTCATCGTCCGTGACCTTTCCGCAGAAATCCATTTCTGTCGTAACTTCAGTTTAGTTCGTTCCGAGTGATTTCCATAGGATAAGTATCTGGCGATAGACGAAGGGCCGGGCCCCGGGAACGGTGTCTCAGCCGTAGATGTAAAGTCGTTTATTATTCGCAGAATCCCGCTCTGGAACACCTAGACCAAGGTCTCGTGACTCCTGCAATTTGCGCATAACGCGTAAAGTCATTGAACGTTATTTTGCGAGATATCAGGAACTTACAGCGGCACAGGCGTTTGCAATGACATTGTGTAACCCGCGCAATCCAAGGAGTATTGAATGAAAGGAAACAAAGAGGCTATGGAAACGAAGATCCACTTCAGACGTTGTCACATCTGTGGGACCCTCAACGAGTCGCCAGGACAGTTGATTACAAACTGCACCGACTGCGCGAAGCATCTTGCGCCATTTCATTATTTCGATGAAAGTATCTTTATGGGACTGCCGCTGCGACAGGCAAAACCCGCACAACCCTCTTCGCTGCCTTTCAAATCTTACCCACCGATCTGGGGACTGACGGCGTACTGGTAGTAGAACCTAAAAGGAATCCATGAAGGTCACGTTAGCCGATATCCAAAAAGCGCGCGAAGTTTTAAAGAACGTTTCTCAATACACGGAGATGGAACTTTCAGCTAGCGCGAGCAAATTGATCGGCAGTGAGATTTACCTAAAATTCGAAAACACTCAACGCACCGGTAGTTTCAAAATCCGCGGTGCTTACAATAAAATCGCGAACCTGACGAGCGAAGAAAAAAAACGGGGAGTCGTTGCGAGCTCGGCGGGCAACCACGCCCAAGGGGTTGCGCTGAGTGCGGCGTTGGCCGGTGTTCAAGCGACAATCGTCATGCCCGAAAATGCGCCACTTACAAAACTTAATGCCACAAAGGGTTACGGAGCGAACGTCGTTCTGCACGGAGAAATTTACGACGACGCGTACGCGTACGCGAAGACTCTGGAAAAAGAAAAAGGTTTCGTCTTCGTTCATCCTTACGAAGACGAACACATCATCGCGGGCCAAGGAACCATTGGCCTGGAAATCCACGAAAAAGTTTCGGACTTAGACACCGTCATCGTTCCGATCGGTGGCGGTGGGATGATCAGCGGAATTTCGGTCGCGCTCAAAGCTCTCAATCCAAAAATCCGCGTGATCGGCGTGCAGTCGGATCAAGCTCCGGGCATGTCGCAGCTATTTCATAAACAAAATCCAGAGTCTAAGAAACGCATCTCGACGATCGCGGACGGGATCGCGATCAAGACGCCGTCGAAGGCCATGTACGACCATTTCATTTCAAAATATGTGGATGAAGTGGTGACGGTTTCAGACGATGAACTCGCAGAGGCGATTGTTTACTTATTAGAACGCGCCAAAACCTTATGCGAAGGATCGGGTGCAGCCGGCATGGCGGCGGTGATGAACCGCAAATTAAACCTCGGTAAAAAATGCTGCGTAATTTTAAGCGGCGGCAACGTCGACCTCAACGTCATCGCAAAAATCATCGATAAGGGCCAATTCAAACGCGGGCGCCTGGTCGAACTTTCGGTCGTTGTCGATGATTTACCGGGAAGCCTTTCGCGGATGACCCAAGTCATCGCGCAACAAAAGGCCAACATTCTGGAAGTGCATCACGACCGCATTTCTCAGGGATTGTTTTTACGCGAAACGCGCATCGACTTCGTTTTAGAAACGAGCGGCCCGGATCACATCGAAAAAATCAAAGCGGCACTGATGGCTGCCGGCGGCAAGATTCTATAGTCGCGTTAAGCCAATGCTGAAAAATAGCGTCTCAGACGAAACAGTCAGAGCTTGATAAGTAAAAAAAGCATTCTCTCTACATTTGCGGTGCGTCCTCTTAGGTAGTAAATAAATTCCGAAGTGAGCGTTTTCTCATGAGGTTTTCCGAATAGAACTCGCCAAGACATTTCTAGCTCGGTTGTGGAATCCGCAAAGGATTCGTAAATTCTGAATTCGATCGGGCCCTCCGTGCTCGAAAGGAATGATGTGATCTACCTGTAGACAAAATTGCGAGCAGCATCTTTCGCCCGTTTCAGAGTCCTGATGCTCGCAAATGTTTTCCGCGTCCCGCATCAGCTCATACTCCTCGCTCGTAAAGATCATCAGCGCGGTCACGGTATCATTGCTTTGCGGAGTTATCTTCTGATGCTTTTTCGGCGTAAAATCCATTTCCACAGCGAGGACTTTTTCGGTTTCGAAAATGGTTGTGTTCTCGATCTGCTCGAAAATAAAATCTGACTGCTCGGCAGTAAAATCGCGACCAGCTTTTTCTTCGTGCTTCATGCACTGGCCAACCTTAATCAGCTGCGTGAGATTCAGGGATCCATCTTGCACTTTATTGATGACTTGCGGATTCACTT
>JACMRP010000099.1 GCA_014376325.1 Pseudobdellovibrionaceae bacterium | reverse complement strand
TCAATTTTGAACGCGATTGAGCGGCCGATTTTTTTCTCGATGAATTCGAGGCTTTCGCCTTCCATCTCGTAAACCCAGTCGACCACTTCGCCGTGACAATGAATCACGATATTTGATTTTTTCTTGTCCAGATTGCCCGCATCGCGCTCGAGTTCGCGGAATATTTCGTTCGCGATCGTCGATTTCCGTTTGATGTAGCCTTTGCCCTCACAGTAAGAGCAGGGTTCGCACAAAGTTTTAATCAGGCTTGGTCGGATGCGTTTGCGGGTCATTTCGACTAGCCCCAGCTGGGACATCGATACAATGTTGGTGCGGGCACGATCACGAACAAGTTCTTCCGCTAAGGCGTCTAGAACTTTTTCGCGATGGGATTCTTTTTCCATATCGATGAAATCGATGATGATGATTCCGCCGCAATTACGAATTCGCAGTTGATGCGCAATTTCGCGGACCGCTTCAAGATTGGTTTTAAGAATTGTATCTTCGAGGTCTTTTTTGCCAACGAACTTACCGGTGTTTACGTCGATGACGACGAGCGCTTCCGCCTCATCGATCACGATGTATCCGCCCGACTTCAACCACATTTTACGTTCCATCGAACGCGAGATTTCGATATCGATATCGTACAAATCAAACAGTGGCTTTTTCTCTTCGTAAAAGACCACGTTTTGTTTGTACTTCGGCATTAACTGCGCCACGAACTTGGTTACTTTCTTATGAATTTCTTCATCATCAACCCAAACGCTCGATACATTTTCGCTCATCAAATCACGAAGTGCGCGAAGTTCGACTTCGGGCTCTTGATGGATCATGCCCGGGGTCTTTTTCTTTTCGTAATTTTTAAAGATCTCTTTGCTAAGCCGATCGAGGTATTCGATGTCCGAGCGAAGGCTTTCTTCGGTGGCCGTTTCGCCGGCTGTGCGAACGATGACCCCACCCTGAGGATTTATTTTTTGCACCATGTGACGGAGGTTTTCACGAATCTCTTCGCTTTCGATCCGGCGGGAGACGCCCAAATGACGGACCGTCGGTAGATAAACGATGAATCGACCGGGCAAAGATATGTGCGTTGTTAATCTAGCACCTTTAGTGCCGAGCGGGTCTTTGGCAACCTGAACGAGAATGTACTGACCTTCTTTGATCATGTCCTGAATCGGAGTTTTGTTGTGATGTGAGGTTGCCGGAGCCGAGTCGGTCTCCTGCTCGGAACCCAAAACGTCTTCGCGATCGATGTCAGAAAACGGGTACGAATCCGAATCAATGTCTTCGCGGATGTCGCCAACGTACAAGAACGCGGCTTTTTCAAGACCAATGTCCACGAATGCCGCTTGCATGCCCGGTAGTACGCGGATCACGTGACCGCGATGAACGGAACCGACCATCGTCGGTGAAGTCTTGCGTTCAATCTTAAGATCTAGCAACGTTCCGTTGTCTACGTACGCTACGCGTGTTTCGTGGGGTTTTACATTGATCAAAATCTCTGCCGACATGTTACCTCTGCTATCCTTAGTCCAGCCTTAGTCCAGTTCCTGCGACAATGGCAATGAGTATTTAATTTTTAAGGACTATTCACCGAAAAGATAACTGATATTCTGTGGAAAAGGAAACACGCGCATGGCAACAATTGATGAACTATTTAAGTTAATGGTGGAACAGGGCGCCTCCGACCTGCATATCACCAGCGGCGCGCCTCCCTACCTGCGTCTTCACGGAAACATGATTCCATTGAATTATCGCGAGCTTTCTAATCAAGACGTACAAGGTTTGATCTTCGAAATTCTATCCGAAAAACAAAAAAAAGGTTTCGTTGAAAAGTGGGAGCTAGATTGCGCGTATACCTTGACGGGCGTTGGTCGTTTCCGTTGCAACATCTTTATGCAACGCAAGGGCTTGGGCGCGGTATTTCGTATTATTCCTGAAAGAATTAAAACGCCTCAAGAATTAAATCTTCCGCCCTCGGTGATGGATGTTATCGATTGCGAAAAGGGGCTTATTCTTGTTACCGGTCCTACGGGTTCTGGTAAATCAACAACGTTGGCTTCTTTAATCCATCACATTAATTCAACTCGTGAGTGTCACATTATCACGGTCGAAGATCCTATCGAGTTCGTTCATCCGAACATCAAAGCATTGATTAACCAACGCGAAGTCGGAAGCCATACGAAGTCTTTCGCGAATGCGCTGAAAGCGGCACTTCGTGAAGATCCAGATATATTATTGGTGGGAGAGTTGCGAGACTTAGAAACTATCGGATTGGCTCTAACAGCTGCCGAGACGGGGCACATTGTCTTTGGAACTTTACATACCAACAGCGCCGCAAAAACGATCGATCGTATTATCGACGTTTTCCCTTCAGGACAACAGCAGCAAATCCGCACAATGCTTGCTGAGAGCTTACGCGGAGTTATCGCGCAGACCCTGTTCACGAGGGCCGACGGCACTGGCCGCGTTGCCGCTTACGAGATTTTAAGAAATACCAAAGCGATCGCCAATCTTATTCGCGACTCTAAAATCCATCAGATACCTTCCGCAATGCAGACCGGCGCTTCTAGCGGCATGATTCTGTTCGAAAAGTATATTGAGGACTTAGTAAAAAAAGGAAAAGTCTCCGTCCACGATGCGAAGACTTTTCTCGGGAAGGATTCGGACACAACCGTTGCCCAGCAGGGACAACAGGCCGTGGGATCGAAAACGAAGGTCAGTTAGTTTTTTGACTTTTTAATTCCTGGCAGATACCCTTCCAAAGTATTGCGATCACCGCACCGCTTTGGGGGGCCTTCTGAACAAACTTGCAAATTACATCGACCATACTTTGCTTAAGCCCGACGCGAGCGAAGCGCAGATTCGGCAGCTCTGCCACGAGGCGGTTGAAAATGGCTTCTTCAGCGTTTGCGTAAACTCATGTCACATCCCCTTGTGCGCACAGCTTCTAAAAAATACCGAGGTCAAGGTCTGCGCCGTTGTCGGTTTTCCGCTCGGAGCAATGGGCACCGAAGCGAAAGCTTTCGAAACAAGCTGGTGCGTAAAGAACGGCGCTAGTGAAATCGACATGGTTATAAATCTTGGCGCTTTAAAAGAAGGCCGTTTAGACTTTGTCACTGAAGATATTCGCAAGGTTGTTGCTGCAGCTGATGGAAGAACCGTCAAAGTTATCATCGAAACATTTTTACTGAACCATTCCGAAAAGGTGTTGGCTTGCGAAATAAGTCAGTTAGCTAATGCTCATTTCGTTAAAACTAGTACCGGATTTAACGGTGGCGGCGCAACTGTCGAAGACGTCATGTTGATGAAAAAAACGGTTGGAATTAAACTTGAAGTTAAGGCAAGCGGC
>JACMRP010000098.1 GCA_014376325.1 Pseudobdellovibrionaceae bacterium | reverse complement strand
TGTTTTCCGAAGCTCCAATTTATTCCGAGCGAATGTCGTCGGAATTCTGATGCAGCACCCTTATAATCGTACCGGTAAAAAGTTTCCGCCCACAGCGCGAAGCGGTCCCTATTCCAACGAATGGACGCTCCTGGTCCCACACCTGCACGCCAAGTGTCTTCCTTAAAGTCTGAACTGGTTAGAGTCGCCACTCGTCCCCACAAGGTCAAATCTAAATCGCCAAAAAAAGTTTTCGTCACGCCGCTACCGCCGCTCAGCTCCGTCCACCGGCAAAGACCAACGCAGTTGTTCTCGACTCCCCGTTCATTCGCAAATTTCAAACGCCAAGACGTTCCTTGTATAAAATCATCCACCGGTGAAAGTGATATAACCTCGTAAAGATTCACTCGATCAAGGGCAACTTCACGGTTTTTTGCATTCCACGTTATCGCAAATTCGCCCATGGTAATTTGCGCAGTAGGTGGGTAACCTAATTTCGGATCTAATAAATCGTGAAGGGCGAGCTTTGCGTCCAGCCTATAGAATTGTTCCCCGTTAACTTCACGGTAACCGATGCCGAGTCTCCTAGACCCCTGAGCGTCGTGAGGCGCTTCGGAAAAGGGGGCCGGTACATTCAGCGTATCGGAAGCGCCCCCCAGGCTTGCACGTTTGGCCAATACTTGTTTTTTGAAAAAGTACTTTCCCTCTTTCCTCATGATTTCTTTTGGGTATCGGAAATCGATGTAATCCATTGCGGCGTCTAACCGGCTACGTTGTGAACCCGTATCAGCGGAAAGAATAATTTGGTCAACAGATTCATCGCGAGCAAACTGCCGTAAACTTTTCTTAGATTCGGAATCTAAACCACGGTAACGATTTTCAAAAGTGGCACGGACAGAAGGACGAAAGTGAATATTCGTTATTAGTCCCGCTTGTTCGAATAAAGTTTGAACCGTATCGGCAGGCATGACTTGGGATTTCAGATGCGCCGTCAAATCTAAGCTCGGGCGTGCCACTTCAAAAAGGGACAATATCCGGTAGGAGCAATTTTCGCTAAAGTAATGATAGTTGAATCCGACATCAAGAAGCTCCCAGATATAGGCAATCACCATTGTTACTTCTTCGGGGTTAAAGTTCAGATCGTATTCCCAAAGATCCCGTGATTCAAAATCATTATATTCTCGAACTTTATAATAGTAAGGATTGATGTCAAAGGTTCCGGGCATCAGACCACTCACTCCCAGAAAGGAATACACGAGGGGATTCTCGCTCACCTTCTCTGCTGCGTAACCGACGCCGTAGTCTGATAACTCGTATCGTTCGCCATCCTTCGATGAAGGCGCCTTATTGATTCGCAAAAATGTATGCCCAAATGCCGAAGCAGGATTATTCAAATAGTAAGAAGAAAAAACATAGGTAAGCGACTGCGGCGCTAAGATTTCTTTAAACCGTTCAAAACGTTCGCAATTAGGTGAGGGAAATTTGGTGCCCAGTTTTTTCTCCAGCCAAATTTTACGTGCCGGAAAAACGCATGCGACCAGGTCTTCAAAACGTCCGTCTCTTGATTTAATTTTCTTTGTGTTATCTTGAAGATCTTTGACGGTCGCGACGAACTCAAGGTCCGGGCGAGTTCGGCCTTCGGGGGATAAAAAGAACTTCGCCGATTCGGCAGGACTTTCGTATTTTCCAAGCAGACTTTTGCGGTATTGTACCAACCGTATCCATACAGGGTCCTCCCACATCTCCGAAGCGTTCGCTCTGCTATGTGGAAAATACATCAGACAAAAAACAAAAAGCCCCACCCAAAAGGTGAGGCTTCTTTTTATAGCTTTAAAAAAAACTAACCTTGGCAAGATTGAGCCAAAGCCACGATTTTTTCTGAAGAATTAGCGCTCGGAGCGTAAATATCAGAATAGTTTTTTTGCAAAGTGCCGCTGAAAGAAGTTCCGCAACCCAACATATTGTTCAGGGTGCTGAGCGTTTCGCCTTGGCCGCGAGCGATGTCGTTTTCAAGAGCTACTGAATTAGATTGGATAAAAGAATTTACTTCTGCTTTTGCGAAAAGACCATGTCCGCAATTTGAAGTACCTGAAGTAATACCAAAAGTTTGAACGCCAGTGCTGTTCAAAGTCGCCGCGATGATTTGCATAGCGCCTTCTTGGTTGCCGAATACCATAGAACCAAGTCCACAACCTGCAACACCGTAAGTACCTGTACCTTTAAGACCTGCTCCACCACTTGCCGCATTCGCCGTTGCTACGAATCCCAAAGCTGCCATAACTAGAATGATTGTTTTCATTGTAATCCTTTATGAATTTTAAGATCTAACATCATTGTTAAATCTTCTAGATGCCAAAATTATGTAAAATCTAAGGACTAAAATCAAGGACTATACTCGACCACAGGCCAAATCATGTTTTCGTTATGAAAAGCCGATGAATATGTATGTCAAAAGAAAAACTGAACCCAAAATCTCTCTCCGAAGCTATCGAACAACTCGAAAGTGCCACACATTCGAAAGTCGATGATTTCAAAAACTTACTCGAAAAAGACTACCAAGAAGTCCGACGTACGCTGGATGGCCTAAAGCCACATTTGGACGGTCTTAAAAGTAAAATAGAGACGGAAGCGAAGAACACCAAGGGCCAGGTCGAAGAACGCATCAAAGACAACCCGTGGGTAACCTTGGGAGCTATCGGGATCGTCGCCTTCGTGATTGGATGGATCTTCGGTCAAAACCGTAAGGAATAGTCATTTGAAGTCGATTTTTTCTTTTTTCATCAGAAATATGTTAATGAAGTTCGCGGTGAACAAAGTTCGCCAGCGCGCGATGCTGGCGTATCTTAAAGTATTGCAAGCGACACGAAGAAGTTTAATAGCGGCGGTCTCGCTCTTCTTTTTTTTACAGATCATGGTTCTTGGTTTTATCGGATCCGTCGTTACTGCGGTATGGCTTTGGGGGCCAGACCTAGACTCCAAACTGCAAATTCTTTTCATCGTATTTGCGGCGTGTTTTCTGCTTCCTCTATTAATTCTATTTTACATTTTTTCTGAAGGGGTCTGGCTCAAAGCCTCGGGAGCTGCAGAAATTATGGCGTCTCAAAGTGAGAAATGATCTTAAACCGTCGAACCTCGTTCACTTCACCGAATCCAACCCTCTTGGGGCAGCTTCACTGAGCGTCGATCCTGCCGGAAACACGCCCGACAATCAATCCATCGTCGATATCGGGACTGTTCCAGATTTCAAATGCTCAAGCTTTATAGAAATTAACGCGATGAACGGACAAGTTCTGGATATCCCTGCGCGCACTCAAAGTGGTGTTTGTTATTTACCGAAATTAATATCGGCGGCATCTTTTAATCCGTCGAATTCCAATACGAATATCGACAACGACCTCGTGTCTAGAAATTATGACTTATCATTTACCGATTCGACCAAAATTCTTGTCGATAATTTTATCTTGGTCGGCCTCGCGCCTTCGGCACAAATTGGAGATCCCGCCTTTTGCAAAGCTTACGGCACCAACGAAATCGGCCGGGATTATTCACTGGATCTGCGTGCGATCGATGCGGGAGCGTCTGGGCAAACATCCGATATCTACGTTCTATTCCAGTAAGGCTTGGACTCTACTAAGGTCGTGGCCACTGCTTCTACAATTATAGCAAAATTAAAGGTCTAAGGTCCATAAGACGATAGTTGGGTATGGGATCATACACCAAAAATATCGTACGAAACCTTCTCGGAGCAGTCCTTGCTTTGCAGTTAGTTTCTTGCGCACCTGCCCTTACCTCCTTTCCCCTTCAAGAAGTTTCGAACCTAGGTATTAACAAAGTTTCAGACGGTGGATCTTCGGGACTAGACCCAATTACGTTTTGTTCTCCCCTTAGCTTCGACGGAATTTCTTGGAATCAAGACCTCAACTTAACCGAACGCAGATCCATGGCGCTGGCACTCAGCATTTCTGGAGCGTTCGAAGGCAGCGAAGGTTGGTCTAACATCACTAACAACTTCGACGGCATGGGGCTTAGTGCCGGCTTGCTAAATCAAACTCTCGGTACCGATTCCTTACAACCACTGCTTGCTGAAATGGAATTTCAAAACGAGCGCGACTTTAATGCGTCTTTTTCGTCCGTCCACTTACAATCCATATTATCGATGCTCGATTCATGGAAAGCCGGAACCGCGTGGAAACCAAAAAGTCTGTCTGTAATGATGGCGCAAGTTTCTGATCGCGATGCAATTATATCCGAATCCGAAATAAGCGAATTCTCGACGACGCCTCACTCCGCCAGCGTTGCGTGGGCCAAAAACAACTTATACCAATCAAACGGATCGTTTATTCCTACTTGGAAAACTGAAATGCAAAACTTGCTTTCGAAACCAGCTTATATTTCACTGCAGGTCGATGCGGCACGCCGTTACCATACTAAAGCGATGAGCTACTTACAGCGGATTGGTATATTTGAACTCCGCGCCTATCTAGTCATGTTTGATATCGTAACCCAAAACGGGAGCATCAAAGAATCGCGATTTATAGAGTGGGCGCAAAAAGTCAAAAGCCAAAATTTGACCAGCGTCGCGAGCAAATTAAAACTGCTAGTCGATTTACGCCTGCTGGATGCTAACCCAAAGTGGCAAGCTGACGTGCGCGCCCGCAAGTACACCCTTATCGACGGAATCGGAACGGTTCACGGTAAGAGTTTGAATTTAACAAAGTCTTACTGTTACGCCGCAACCGACGCCATCAAATAGTTCTCGCCAAAATACAAAGTTGGTCACAACGTTCATTGTACGGATTCCCAGAGTGGCCCCGGACCCACTTCCACGTAACCACGTGCGACTTTATCGCAAGCTTAATTTCTGCGACCAGATCCGGCCAGGCGCTCGGCTTCTTCACGTCGTTCATGGCGGCGATCAAAATTCTAGAGTCTGTATGAATGATGATGTGACTTAACTTACGAAAGCTCGTCAAGGCTTCGATCACCGCGCGCATTTCCATCTCGTTGCTGGAAGTCCGTCGAATTAACCCCGAGGCCTCACGAGTCATGCGGCCGTTTTTTACGACCACGTAGGCCCACGTTCCCATACCGCGCTTATAACCACCGTCAGTATAGACGTGAAATTCTGGATTTAAGAATGATTTAAACCAATGCAAGAACATTATTTCGTTTCCGCATCGGGATGTATAACGAGCTTTAAAATTCTTGGAACGACTTCGAAAACCGCTGGGGTCATCGTCTTAATATCTCCATCGACATCTATCTTCAACGGATGTTTTGTGGCGATGACAATCTTGCGACCGGCAACGAGTGTTATATCATCGTTCATGCTATACTTGCCCTTAAAAAAAGACCGGATAAGTAAGAAGCTTGTCCACCAGTTTGTAATCTCGGTACTGAGACAATGAAGTTTTTCGTCAACAAGACTCGCGGTGTCCTTAATCATAAGACCAGAGCCGTAATACCGTCCGTTGCAAACTGAAATTTGCCAAGAAAGACTCTGAAAGGATTTGCCGTCAGCAGTTATGGTCGCCTTAAAGGGTCGAGCTTTTCTTAACA
>JACMRP010000097.1 GCA_014376325.1 Pseudobdellovibrionaceae bacterium | reverse complement strand
GGATCAATCTCGCCGTTCGCGGTTGTCACCCCGAGGGACACGTCAAAAACAAAAGCCCGGATTTCTCCGGGCTTCGTCAAAGTTAAATTTAAACTGCGAGAGCGATGAAAGCGGATCGACATTTACTGCTTCAGAAGTTCGTTGTTCACGTTCACTTTAGAGACTTTCTTGAACTCACCCATCCAGCCACTGAACAGGGAATTCGCGCGCGACGCTTCGGTCATCGCAACCGTTCCGGCATCGACCGGTGCCGGTGTATCGGCCTTCGCCTCTTTTAATTTTAGAATGAAACGTTCGTCCCCGTCACGGATAACGCGTTTTAAAAGTTTTTGATCAAAACTGAGTTCTGGTAAAGCGTTGTTCGCAAAAATGCTGTTCAGCTTAGGCGCTGAATCCTGAGAAAGATCAAACATCCCAGTCTCTTCCCATTTGGCGTTGATGCCTTTAAGTCCTGCTTCCAGCGCGCCGTCGTCACCTTTACTAACGGCTTCTTCGACCGACTTCATTTGGGAATTTACTTTTTCTTCGGCGATCAGTTTTTGCGCAACGTCGATTTTTTGTTTTTCGAAGTCCGGAGTTTCTGCCGCGTGTTTTTCGGTGACCTTAATCAGGTGGTAACCGTACTGGCTCTTGACCGGTCCAACGACTTCGCCGATTTTAGAATCAAAGGCAACCTTGTCAAATTCCGGAACCATGCGGCCACGACCAAAGAAACCAAGATCCCCATTTTTTATTTTAGAACCTGGGTCATCACTGTTTTGTGAAGCCAATTTTCCAAAATCGGTGGTCGCAGATTTCTTTTTCAGTTCTTCGGTCTTAGTTAATGCTTTTTGATCTTCCTCAGGGCTCGCACCAGGCTTTACCATGATCAGAATATGCTGAGCGCGCACTTCTTCTTCGCGGTTGTACGAAGCGCGATTTTTTTCGAAAGACTCTTTGGCACGTTTAAGGAACTCCGCGTCACCTAAAGATTTTTCGGCTTCAGAACGGCTCACCGGAAAAGCTTTCGCCATAGCGGAATGGTCTAGTTTTACGAATTGAACATTCATCTTGTAAGCTTTGAGCTGAGCCGTTTTGATCGCTTCGATGCCGGTCAAATTCGAGGCGACGTCAAACAGGTGACGCACGCGGAGAGCTTCTTGTTGCTGGCGAATGCTGTTTTCAAAATCTTTCGGAGACTGGCGAGTCATTTCTAAATAGCGCCTATAAAAATCTCGTTGAAAGGCGCCCTTGTCTTGAAAAACAGGAATGTCTTTAGTAATGACATCGCGGATTTCGCCATCACCAACAATAATGCCGCTTTTGCGCGCAGCCTGAGACATCAATTCACGATCAATCAGGCCGCGAAGGGCTTCCTGACGCAGTCTAGCAGCATCGTTGCCAAACATTTCGCCGTAGATCTGGCGAAGATTATTTTCGGCAGTGGTCATGTTAGCGACTGAAATCAAACTGTCATTTACTTGCGCGGCAGCACCGATGCCCCCACCGCCGAGTCTTCCCGAAATTCCGAAAAGCACGAACACCAGAATGATGGCGCCGAAGAGAACTAAGGCAGTCAGATTCTTAGCTGAGATTTGTTTTTTGAGACGTTCGGCCATAGATTGAGACATATTTTTGAAACTCCTGTTGCGACGAGTTTTTTATTACTCCTCGAAAAAACTCTTTTTTCAAGGAGAAACTGTTGGAAACCATAGCTAATTTTGTTACCGTTTTAGCACATAGAAGAGGTGCGGGTTGAATTTCTTTAATATCGATCTTAAAAAGATCATTATGATAGTCATCGTTCTGGCGTTGCCGCTGGTGTCTATCAATATGCAGCAACGGCCTCAAGAATCGAACTGGCTGTCACGTCCGTTTAGCTTTTTGGCAAGCCTTGCTGAAGAAACTTTTTACGGATTTTCTGCGGGCGTCCGCGGCACGACATCGATGTACATAGACCTCATCAACATTAAAAAAACCAGCGTGGATCTCTCTACAAAAAACGGGGAACTCTTGACCCGCATGGGCGAAATGACTGAATTGAAAAACGAAAACGATCGTTTGCGGGCATTGCTCGATTTCCGTCAGTCGACAAAAATGGAGCTCGTCACCGCGCAAGTCATCGGCCGTGATTTAGTTTCTTCTGATCACAGTACCATCACGATTAACAAAGGCACTCAGCACGGAGTCAAATCTGGCCAAGCGGTCATTACTGTCGACGGCGCCCTCGGGTACATCTATCGTCCGGAAGCACTCACCGCGAAAATTATGTTGATCACGGATCGATATTCGGTCGTTGACGGGGTCGTTCAACGAACTCGCGCGCACGGAATTGTTGAAGGCCGAACGCAAAGCTCTTGCCAGTTGAAGTACGTCGAAAAAACGGAGGACGTCAAAAAAGGCGACTTAGTGGTCACCGGCGGACTGGATAACATTTTTCCTAAGGGTTTCCCGGTCGCGATCGTGGATAACGTAGAACGCAAGAACTTCAGCGTTTCGTTGAAGGTGGATTTGAAGCCCGTCGTAGATCCGTTCAAGGTCGAAGAAGTTTTTGTTGTTTCAAACGCAAACAACGTGGACCTATCTGACCGCCTGCCTGCGCAAGCAGTAGAAAACGCGATCCCAAGTTCGGTCATCTCTCCGTCTCCGGAGAAAACGCGGTGAAAATTCGTTGGAGCAAACTGCTGAACTTTTTGATGATGCTCTTATTCATCGTGTTTCTTTCCGGGTTTCAAAGCACTTTCTGGTATCAACTTTTCGGCACGGTGCCGGCACCGATGCTGTGGATGTGTTTGATCGTGTACATCGCGCTTTACCGCAAACTGTATCCGGCTATTTTTACGATTTATGTTCTGGCCTTAGCGCTGACGGGCTTCACGGTCATGCCGATGAAGATGCTGCTTGTGTGCCTGCTGTTAGTTTACTTAATTTTGTATTCGATTCGCAGTCGTGTCTTTTGGGAGGGTCCCGCGTATTACACCATCATGTGTACGCTCGCCTGTTTTAGTTACCACGTAATTTATTTTGGAGCCTCTTGGTTGCTGGAGCGCAATCCCGCTCCGGTCAGTTTCATCGATCGCACGATTCAAATCGCGTTAACACCGGCGTTCGGCTTTCCGATGTTCTGGATTCTCAACAAAATAGACAAGTTCACTCGTGATGATCTGACCCTCGAATCTGGAGGTTTCGATTTATGAGTGAATACGTAACCAATCCGGATGAGGCCAAAGAGTACATCCCGCGCTACAAACTGCTTTATTCATTTATCGCTGTCACATTTCTAATATTCACCGCACGTCTTTGGTATCTACAAATTATCACGGGCAACGAATTGCGGGAATTCTCGGAAAAAAATCGCATCAAGCAAAATAAAATCACCGCGCCTCGGGGATTGATGCTGGATCGTAACGGCAAAGTGCTGGTCGAAAATCTGCCGGGCTTCGAAGCGATCGTATCTCCGCAGTACGTCGATAACATCGACAATATGGCGGCCGCGATCGGGCCGATCCTCGGCGTTGAGCCCGATAAGATTATCCAAAAGGTACAGCGAAGTCGCAAACAGAACGGCTCTTTCGCGCAGGTTCGTCTGAAAGAAAACTTAAGTCGCGAGGAAGTCTTCCGATTGAAACGCATCCGACTGGATACGCCGGGGCTAGAGATTCGCGAATCCATCGTGCGTTATTACCCATTGATTGAAGATGGCGCGCAGGCCTTCGGCTACGTCGCCGAAATTTCGAAGCGCCAGATTCCGCTAATGAATGATTTGTACAAAGACGTCTTTTTGTTTGAACAAGGCGACGTGATCGGCAAAAGCGGCCTTGAAGAAACGCTTGAAAAAGACATCCGCGGAAAAGACGGTCTTAGTTTTATTCAAGTCGATGCCCACGGACGCGAAACCGTCACCCAGACGCCAAACATTTACGGTGAACAAATTCGCGATCTAGAACCTATTCACGGTAACAACGCCGTTTTGACAATCGATCGCGATGTGCAAGAGGCCGCATATAAGTCGATGACGGACAATCAACGCATCGGCGCTGCCTTCGCGATGAAAGCAAACGGCGAAGTGTTGGCATGGGTTAGCACACCTTCATTTAATCCGAATGATTTTTCGACCGGCTTTTCTGCAAACACGTGGTCGCGACTGATCAACGATCCGTTTAAACCGTTACGGAACAAAGTGATTCAAGATTTCCAGGCGCCGGGCTCAACCTTTAAACCTTTCGTTGCGGTCGCGGCGCTTTCCGAAAAAGTAGTTGGCCCAACCACGTTGGTGGCGGC
>JACMRP010000009.1 GCA_014376325.1 Pseudobdellovibrionaceae bacterium | reverse complement strand
TCCGAAATTTAGAAGCCGCCGCCGGCGTTTCGATGACGGTCGGAATTCAAGAGCGTTTGTTGATGAAGGGTTTTTACATTAAAACCGGACTTAGCTTTAATCAAAATTTTCACCGTTACGAAACGGCTCTCGATGGAAGCTTGAATAACAAATACAGTTCACGTCAGTCGATCTACTCTGGATACGCGTACGAACAGTTCGCGCTCGACGTTGAATTCCACCACATCAACGCCTGGAGCTACCTCGGAACGAATAGAGAAAGTTTCGAACACGCAGAAGAACTGAGCGTTATGCTCGCAAAACATTATTCCCTAGCTCTTGGGCACACAAACAGCGGATCCGTGTTCCGCGCCAATGCAACAGATTCAAACGTTCGACTGATTGATGAGAGAAGTTCTTTAGTTTACGCAAAAATAGGTATTCGCTACTAGGAATAACGGAGATTTATATGAAGCAACAGACATATAGTTCAAAAGCGGTCCTGACCATGCTCGCCCTGTCTCTTTTCGTGACTTCGTGTACGAAAAGTCGCGATGCCGAGCTGCCGGAAGATGCTCAAGAAACCATGTTTGCAATCTCCGAGATTGAAACGGATACGGCCACGGTAAAAACCGATGACCAAATGTCGCAACTTTCACTGGGCGACTCTGCTAAAGCCACCGCCGAAAAAGGCATTGTCGCTTTGTCAGAGGTCAATGTACCTGCAAGATTAAAATTTATGTTCCGGGGCCTAGAGATTTCTGGCGCAGCAAATCGCAATTACCCAATCGCCCTTTCTGTCGACAGACAGTTCGTGACGGCTTATAAAATCGTGAGTGATCCGTCAGAACTAACGGCAATTGAAAAAGGTCTCGTTGAAGTTAAAGAAGAAGTTTCGCTTCAAAAGCAGCTGCAGAAGACAAGCGATCAAGCGCAATCAAAAAAACTGATGGCGGCTTTGTTAAAAATCCGCGCTAGCAAGATAAATTTATTGGCGCAGAAATCCGGCACGTTGATGGTGCCGATCTTTAAATACAAAGTGGCGGCATTCGGCGTATTGCAAAAAACTAAAAATGAATACAAAGAAGAAACTTCCGTATTGCGTCTGCGACCAACCGACTGGGCCGAAGCAAGTCACATACAAATCGCGATCAAGGCTGCAGACCGTCTGCCGGTCGGGATCGATCCCGCTTTTAAGGGCGATCTAGATCGCACTTTCGTCATGGACCGTATCAATAACAAAGTGATGAGCGCCGAAACTTTGAACAACGACTTCAAAATTCCGGTGAACCTTTCAAACGAAACACGTGTCTTGACCTTGTTAGACGTGGATACTCTTCACGTCTTCGAAATCGGACAAATTGGTAAAACCGTCCTGACCGATTCACAGTCTGAACAACTTAAAACCGGATCCGTTGACGCCAACGTTCGACGTTGCAGCGCCGACATCGTTAAAACGCTGCCAGCAGCTTCTCAAAAAGATTGCATCTTGGTGTTGCGTTACGATGTCCCTGTTAAGTACGTAAAACCAGAAACTGCTTTGGTTGACTACGAAGGCAATAAGGATTCAAAAGTCCAATTCAAGACTGTCCGTGCCGGCGAAGCCGTTGGCCTTGTGCAAATTGCGGAAGACGTTCAAGCTAAAAAAGTTGAAAGCAATAACGAATTAGATCCGCGAACTTCGGTGCGTGTTGCGGACATCAAAGATAAAGAGTTCTTTTTCAAACGCACACTTGAGGACGCTCCAGAGACTCTTCCGTTCGAGCCCGGCTTCGCAGGAAACTTAACGATCGTAAAGTTTGACCTACAAGAAAATCGCGTTGTGGTCCGTAAAGCCGATAAGATCGTCGCCTTCAAAGCTGGATCTAACGATTATTCTTACGAAGAAATCATGTCTTTGCCGGTAACTTATTTAAAACGCGAATTCAAGGATGCTTCTGGCGCGAAGTACTCTGCTCCACGTTTGGTGAAAGCTTCACGTCAAGACGCAGAATACATCGATATCGATTGGACTAAAAATACTCTGACCGCAGATAATTCTCCGTACGAGACGATCCAAGAGGCTTGCATCAAATCTATCGGCGATGCGAACGTTACGGACGTAGATATGAAATTAGATAAAGGCGTTCTTAACTTTAGTTACAACTACTCGGTTGGACTAAAAGAAGATTGCATCAATTCCTATAATCTTTCTGATTACAACGGAACAGCGTCTTCGCAGAATACCGCACGTTTGAAAGAGCGCGTCTCTTTCAAATTAAATGACGGATCCACTAATGAAACATTTGTCGGTAAAGTTCCTTTCCGTGTTCAGAACGCATTGGGCTACGGCGTTTGGACTATCGGCAAGTTGAAGCCGACCGCTGCCGGAGTTATGGGTCACGAGGGCGAAGAAGAAAGCATCGCCGTCGTACAAGATTTCCGTAACAACCGCGTCCTTAAGTACGTGGTTACCGGCCTTGAGAATCGTCAAAACGAAATAGATCCAGAGATTCGCAAGATGTACATCGAAACGATCAAAGAAGTCGTCAACGGTTGGGACTTGGCGTATCGCCAAGTGTTCAAGGGCACCGCATTCGATCGCACAGGTCGATACTTGGAAGTTGAAATCGCGGGCGAAAACGGCGTTGAAGCGCACGTAGGTGACCTAGATAAAAATATTATTCACTTCGAAAACAAGGTAAACATATTCAGCGGCGGACTCGGTGTTTCACAAGTTGGCTTCAATCCACGATCTGGGATCGTCGTTGCCGATTCGTTAATTATTTTCGCCGGTAACTTGCAAGCTTACATCGCAAACGGTCAAACCGCGATGAGACGCGCCCAACTTTGGAATGACGAAAAAGCCGTAAAGCGAACTAAAGCATTAGAGGCTCTAGCCGCTTCCGGAGCCGCGAAAGCAGCCGTTGATACATCAGCTAAGGTTAAAGAAAAAGTTGCGGACTTAGTGGCGGGAGCAGCTGCCGCAAGAAAAACCAACTTGCCCAACAAGGCGATAAGTTTTGCGAAAGCTAGACTGGAAGCCGCGGTTCAGCAGCGTCGTGCGGTTGGGGATAACGATCTTTTCAAATACGCTTCGCCAGAAAAAATGCGTGGCGCATGGATCGATAAAGCACTTCGTAAAGTAACGGCGAATCCTTCTATGTCTAACACTCAGATTCAAGCGATCGTCGCTTCCGAAATGCTTGCCGAAGGAACGCTGAGCGGGAAACTTTCCGCGAAGGAACAGTCGCAATTAGGTCGCCTGGTTCGTAAGGGCAAAATGGATTCTATCGTCAATGCACGCATGAAGAGCTCTCCAGGTTGTATGCTCGCCATGGACGAAACTTTGCCGCGCACATTCATTAAGAAGAGTTTCAAAGAAGCTTTGAAATCTATGTTGTACTTCGATTTGGCTCACGAAATGGGTCACTCGCAAGGTCTTACGCATAACTTCATCGGTTCTTACGACAAATCAAACTTCAGCAATGAAGATGGATCGAAGTCGAACCGGAACTATTCATCGATCATGGATTATTTCGCGAATGGTCAATTCTCTTGGGACGGCCTCGGAACTTATGACATCCACGCCCTTCGTGCATCGCACTTAGGTTTGTTGGAAGCTAAGCCCTCTGATCTGAACGCGACGAACAGAACACCTAAGTTTGTGTCGATCAACGACATCAAGAACAACTTTGCAAAAGCTGGATGGAACAACTTCAATAAGGTTCAGATCGCGAATGTTCTGAAGCCTTATAAGTATTGTACCGATATCCACCTTGGTTACGAACCAAACTGCGACCGTTTCGATACCGGGACGACCGCGGCAGAAATCGTTGACCAATTAATTTCTGATTACGATAGCTCGTACATCAATCTTCACTACGCTTGGGACCGTACGGAATTCGGGGCTCATTCAGAAGCTAACGCCTACGCGACCAGCGTTCGAACGATGGTGAAGATGCGCCAGTTCCTGGACGAATTGTTCTATATCGCGGTAACTAAAAAAGGAACTCAAGAAGACGTCGGCGACTTAGCGCAAGCTTCGTTCAAAGCTTACATCTTTTTGCAACAGGTGATCCGTACACCCGATGCTGGCTCGGTATTCATGAGCGACGAAAGATTCTTAGCCGTTCCGTACACTTACAAAGAGACCGCGGCAGACGGTACACCAACCGGTAAAGAAATCAACGACGTCGAAATCGTTGAAAAACGTGCCCTTCAACGAATTGAAAACCGACCAGACAGATTGGACACTATCGGTATTGAAAGTGACAAAGTAATCGCGTTGAATATCTTAACGCTGAAAGGCTTGCCGTACGCTAAATACGAATCTTCAAACATTGAATTTTCTTACTTAGATTTCGAAAAATACTTCATGCAGTTGACGCCGCAGACAAGCCTTTACGTAGCAACCGCGACGGGAATGCTGATGAATGACCTGAAGCCGACGTTTACGAATGCGCATGCTGTATTGCAGCCAATCGACAATGCGAACGCTGAAGTGTCATCAGAAATGCGTGCGTACTCTGGGATCTACTCGATCCTTGGTCTGCAGGCGACAACTCTGCGCGATCAGGATAACTTTGCGAACTTGTTTAAAGTCGGAAGCAGCGTCGGCATCTTGCCGGGCGATAGAATTTCGTTGTCGCAATTAGGCGTGTCTGAAGACAGCAAGGTCAAAATCAACTATTGGCCTTTAGACAACGCTACTGCGGCGAACGACATTATGCAAAAGGCAGCTAAGAAAAGTGTTTTCATTAAGAAGATTGCGGACCTTACTCCGATCTTTGAAAAATTGATCACGGCGCAAGTAACAAGTATCTTTGCGGCCGGAGCAAAAGACGCAGCAGGAATCTCGAAAGCCGGAGAAGAACTCCGTATCGCGAAAGAGTCTGTACTGAAAGCATTGAACGATATGAACACTAAAGGTGAAATCGTTTCGGAAGCTGTTGTGAAAGCGAATCCGAATCAGGCGATGGATCAACAAGTCGAAAGATTATTGGCTTACAATGAAGAGATCATAAAATCTTCGATTACGTTAACCATCAAGCCAGAACTTGCTAAGGACCTAGTTCCGGGAATGTCTTCACAGTCGAAAGACATCGCGAACGCGATGCCGTTGTTTGCTTTCGACCAAAAGCTGCTGGCCGCGACGATGACTAAATTAGGTGCGCAGTTCGAGAAAGTCGAAAGCATGAAAGCGCTGAAAGATATTGGCGCTTCGACAAGTGCGCTCGTTGATGAAGGGAACCTAGAATTCAGTTACGGTCTGATCATGAAGAACATCGAATTCTTAGGTAAGCTGACAAACATGACTAATCCGGAATACAACCGGTAGTCTTTCCGCGAATGTTAATCTAAAAACCCCTCGGCGCAACCGAGGGGTTTTTTTATTTCTCCCAGATAGCTTGCAGGTATTTTTCGGGATCAATCTGATAGTTTAATTCAGTTTTTATTTTCTTCTCAAACGGATAAACAACAGCTAAGTGGACTTTTTGCGCAGGTTTTACGAACTTCATTCGCTGCAAGGCCCAGGCGTAGGCTTTGAGTTGTTCGAATGCGACATCTGAATATTCGCTCGATCCCGTCTTGTAATCCACTAACCAGGCTTCACCATCGACAACTCCCCAAAGATCAATCTGTCCGTTAATCCAAAGTTCCTTCTCCCTGAAACTGAATCCCCATTCGGCATGACCATGTTCAATAATTTTCAACAGCGGAATTTCTTTTGTTTCGGTGACAAAACGAACGGCCGCTTTCAGCTGTTCGTCATCCAGATGCTCGATTACTTTTGCGGCCGGCGTATATTTTAAAGATTCAAAAATACGGTGGGCTTCCGTTCCGCGGTAAGCTTTCGCCAAAGCCTTTTGCAGATACTGGGGCGGCATCGGGCTGGAATTTGAAGCGGACTGATTTTCAGACTCAATCATTTTGGTAACGGCGATTGTTTGTAAGTTCTTAGCGTCTGCGCCCGTCTTCCAAGCACCGGGGTCCGTGGCCATTGCAACTGCTGACCTCTCTTGAATATCCGGTACGAAGGTTCCTTCGAGCACATCGTAACTAAAGTCCGCTTCGGTGTGTTTACCGGCGGTTGTCACGAGCGGGCAAGTTGATGCCCATGAGTTCTTTTCGGCTTTCCCTTCAAAAATAAGGGTCAAGCCGCTTTTCGCTCTTGTCAGCGCAACGTACAATACTCGCGCGTGTTCGTTCAGCTCACGCTGGTTAAATTGTTCTTTGACCGACAACGCAAGTGCCGAAGGCTGAATTTTACGTTCTTCTTCGTTCATTAGCGATAAAGACCAACGACCCGTCGCTTCTTCGATCGTAAAAAGCTCAGAATGACTAAGTCGCGGTTTTTTTGACATTCCTAAAACAAGGACGTGTTCAAACTGCAGACCTTTCGATCCATGCACGGTCATCAAATTCACTCTTTGCGGAGCTATGACCGGTGTCGCGTCCGAATCGTCATTGCCGGTTTCTAAGTCTGGCGATTCATTCAAGCCTTCTAAAAAATCCAAGAAATTTGCGCCGGCACTACGTTCGTGTTCAAACAAGTTCGCGACGAGCTTCCATAAATTTGCCTCGCGTCGGCCGGTTGCATCCAGCGATTGCACAGAATCTAGCAACCCTAATTCAATCAACATCCGTCTTAGGACAGAACAAAATCCCATACCTTGGGAAAGTGCTAAATATTTTTTAAGTAAATTCACGGGATGACGTTCGTCCGAGTCCGGAACCGAATTACGGGCCTGGACCCAGAACGAATGCGCGCCAGAATGGCAGTAGGTCAGAATTTCCTGGTCGCTGACTTGCAACCACGGGGACCGGATCGTCGCCAAAAAATTAACGTTGTCGTGCGGATTGATCAGAAATTTTAGCAGACCCAAGGTATCGCGTACTTCGCGCCGCTGGTAAAATCCTCCGGCAATATGTATCTGTACAGGAACTCCGTAGGCCTCTGCCGCCTTCGCCAGTTTCTCGAGACCATCACGGGTGCGCGACAATACGCAAATCTGTTCAGCACTAATCCCGGTCGCTAAGAGCTCTTGGATACGCTGTAAGGTGGCCTGCGTTTCTTCGCTGAGGCCCGAAAGCGTCTCGTTTTTTTCGACAATTCGCAATTGCGCAACTGGCACTTCCAAAGCAGAAATCTGTTTGTTGGGTGCTGGTTCCATTTTTGCGAACTGGGCGCTGCCGCCGCCGGCACCCTGAACGAAGTAATGATTAATGAAATGCAAAAGTCGCGGTTCGGAACGATAGTTGACTAATTTTTGTTGAACGTTCCCACCGGCAAGTCCGACCTGATTGACTTTTTCTTGAAATACTTCGGAGCGCGCTCCCCTGAAAAGATAGATGCTTTGTTGAGGATCGCCGACAACGAAACTTTTTTGCGCGCCGACCAGGTTTTTAAGCAGCTCTACCTGAATGGGGCTTGTGTCCTGGTATTCATCGATCATCCAGTAATCCCATTCGTTCGAAAAGCTTTCGCAAGCTTCAGGAAAATCCCGGATAAGTCTCAGCGAGAACAATTCTAAATCTGACATTGAAATGCTTCCGGCCTCGATCTTTTGCGAAAACAGATCTTCGCTGTAAGTTTTTGCGAGAGTCTCAAAAAGCCCGTTTTTTAGTTCGTGCTCATCCCAATAAGCCAAGGTCCATTGGGGCGCGTTCTGCAGATCTTTCAGTGCCTCGATCAACTGTCCAAGCCGTTCGGCATTTTCTGCGCTGACCGCAGGGTTTTTTGCAGAATAAGACGGTTTGCGGGCATTTTCTGAGAAAAAATTCGCCATACCGGCAAGGGTATTTTCTAGATTCTCGTCCGAGGATTTAAGTGAAAATCCTTGCAACCCTTCCGCGTATTTAATCCACGAAGCCTGTTTTGCCTCCGATAAAATACTTGCACTGACTTCGCGGCGTTCTGATTCTAACGAACTTAAATGCGTCTTCAGTTCTTGGGCAAATTCTTCTTTGCGGATATAACGAAGATCAGGATGCAAAAAAGTATTCTCAAAATATTTCTGCAACGAAGTTTCTAAATGCTGAAACGTGTAGGATTCCAAAAGTGGTTCGTAAGTTCCATCCGCTAGTATAAGTCTTCGCAAAATCTTTCGGCGCATCGACGCCTCTTGCGAAGATGATAACAGCCGGAAGTCGGCGCTCAGGCCCATCTGGCTGCCGTGCCTTGCCAGAAATAAACTTAACACCCCGTGAATAGTCGAAATTTGAACTTGGGATTTATTGGTGATGTAATGGAATAAGTCCTGACGTCCTTTTTCTAAAGAGAGTTTCAGAAGCCGTTCTTTCAGCTCCTGAGTTGCCTTCCGCGTAAAGGTCGTAATGACAACGCGAGGGAATTTTTTTTGATGCTCCTTGAAGCTACAGGCATAGTCCAAAAATAAATGCGTCAGCGTCGTGGTTTTACCCGCGCCGGCACCCGCCCTTAAAATAATATTTCCTAATTCAGGTGTGGAGCTCGACATAACACATTCCATTCACAGTTCGCGCACATGGTTACTTTATACGGTCGGGGCGCGATTTCGCCCGCCTGAATTTTGACGATGACTTCCGTTAGCGTTTTTTCGAACTGGGCAAGCAATGCACCTTTTTCTTCGGTGGTTGCTTTTGATCCTTTACGCCCGGCACTGCCAAACATCGGTCCTGCATACTCTTCAATCAGCATGCCCTTATTGCGGTTAAAATCTTTGAAGCTGTAATAGAAAGCTCCCATGACTTCGCCAGAGATTTCGGACAGCATTTCTTTTTCTAACGCCCACATGTAAAATAACAACTGAAGCTCAACATTTTCAAACCAGCTACCGTGGCTTTTGTAATCCGCGACGCTGGATTTATAATCAATCACCACGTAAAACTGCTGACCGCGGTACTGGTCAATGCGATCCACTTTGCCGCTGAATTTAATCGTGCCAGTCTGCGGATCGCGATGAATAGCCCCGTTCGTCGGGTCAAAGTGAAACTCGAAAGACTTTTCTGCAGCGACGGTTTGGGTTTGGGGAAATTCTTTCCGCCACTCTTTTTCGAAATTTAAAAAACGTCGTCCCAACTTGAAGTAACGTCGTTTCATTGAGGCCCACAAGCGTGGGTCTGCAAGCTGAGTGCGTTCACGAACACGGAGCTGTTCTAAAAGTTCGTTCAGCTCTTCGTCCGATATGTCTGCGAGGAAGTCCGGCAAGGTCAGCGTTTCGAACAACGCGTGGGCAAAAGTCCCCTTGCGACGGGGGTCTTCGTCCAAATCCAAACCCGGATGATCCTGTAATTTAAATATTTTTTGAGCGGCAAAAACAAATGGACACTTCAGGTAGCGCTCAATCTGAGAAGCCGAAAGATTCGGGGTTTGCGCAAGCTGCAGGTTCGGCAACGGTCGCATGCCCAAGTCGATTTCGATTCTTTTTTTGACCGCGTCCTGTTCCTCGGGCGATCGCCCCCTGAGCGACAACATCTCGGTGTCTGGCAAAAGCTGGATTTGATCCCAGCGGGTCCGCTGCGGAACTGTTATTTGTTCGGGCGCGTGGAGACTCATCCAAAAATTTGATGGCGAAAGCAAGCTGCCGTTAAAGTCTGCGAGTCCGAAGGTAAAAATATTCTGCGTGCTCGAACTTTCGCATAGCCAACGAAGCTGAAACTCTTTGTAAGAGTGATCCGGATGCTCGAGATAAAATCCCAAATCCAAAGACAGACGATTCAGATCCGAACCTAAGATGTGACTTCGCTGCCGATCTTTCAGATTTTCTTCACTGAGTCCCATAAATATTTGATGTGACATTAGATAAGACTGCGCGGACATCAGCGGCGTTGCCATGATGCCGTCGTTTGCCCCAGCAGTTACCCGAACCTCTTTGGCCGCCAATATATTTTCTAAATAAGTGAGCCATTCTTTGTAATGAAGTTCGACCCTAGCCGAAGCATTCTGAAAGATCTCGCGAAGAACTTGAATCAGTAACTCCGTCTGAAGATCTTTTCGGGACCACGCCTTCAGCGCTTGGGCTAAAAATGCGTCGCGGTCCATATTTTTATCTAGCGAGATATTAGCGCCGTACAGCTCTTTTATTTTTTTGTTGCGGCCAAGATCTTCTTCACCGTAAATCGCGCCAAAGAGAGAAATAAACTCTTCGTACCGAAGCTCTTGGGCCGGGGCGCCCCCGTAGTAAGAAACTTCTAGGTCCACCGAATTTAACCGGGACGTCTGCGCACGCAGGCTCGCGACCCACTGGTGCAGGCTCGGCAAGCTTTGCAATTTAACCGTTTGGTCTTTTTGAACCGGGATTCCCTCTTGTTCAAGAAACGCGCTGAGCACCGGCCAGTACGCCTCGATATCCGGCGCGACCACGGCAATGCTTGCTGGCTGAACTCCGGCATTCACCCATGTTCGTACTTGCGCGCAAGCGTGTTTTACTTCGGCCAGCATTCCCGACAAACGTAAAACTTCGATTGAGGGTTTTTGAATTTTCGCCGGCGGCGCCGATTCGATGCTTTTTGATTGCGCTCTTAGATAGTCGTAAGGCTTTAACAAATAGTTAAACTCTTTGGCCCATTCGGGATTTGGTTCGATGATCGTCACGTCATGAACGTGCCCCAAACGCTGAAATACTTCGGCCTCGACGGTGGATATTTCTGAAGCTAGGTCGACCACGATGTCTTTCTGCCATGCCGCTTCGAGCCCGTCGGCCTCTTGCAAAAAACTTGGAATCCAATCGGCAATGATAGTTTTTTTATCGTCAATCATCCAGCGAAGGGCGGTCCGCGCGATTAAGTACCAGCTTTGCCAGCGCATCGAAATCTCTGGATTGTCCTTAAACCATTTAGATATCTTTTCGTCCGAGTCGACCGCCAGGGCCAAAGGCGCAAGTTGGGTCATGTAATTAAAAAGACTTTTTTCAGAAGTCGAATTGATTCCGAAGGTCTCGGCGTTTTCGGTAATAAAAGATCTTAATAACGACTTCGCAAAATCCTTGCTGACGATGCGAAGCTCGGGCGAAAGTCGTTTAAGCAATAACTTCCATAAATCACTTGCTCGCAAAACGGAACTGTCTAGGAAAAATCCTTGACGCTCGATCAGCACTTTTTGCATTTCGATCTTGGTTCTTAAATCAGAAACGACCCAAGATTGTTTTTGGGGATCGAAGGCTTTAAATAGCTCTTCGGTCTGGTTTGGAGATTGGATCTGTAAAATCTTGAGCATGTGCGCTCAAGCATAGGACACTAGCGACGTTGTTTCAACTTTCGTCTTTTTCCGTCTTTGTCGGTCAAATTAAAGTCGGCGTCAAAACCGAGATCGATCGAGATTCCGCCCTGCAAACGCTGTTGCGGCGATTGGCCGGCGTAGGCTCCCATTTCTTCGGTGTATTGTGCCACATCAAATCGCAGGAACAAGAAATTGAATCCGAGTCCGTAGCTTGCGTAACCCTGGCTGATTCCGCCGCGCAAATCGATGATGGGCAATGACACTTCCGCACCCAAGTGAACTTTTTGACCAAACTGGTATTCGCTTTCCGTTGCGTGACGGTATTCTAAGGCCCCGACTAAATCAATTCCTGGTAAATCTAAGGAACTCGAAAAACCGAAACTCAAATTATCACGAATGCGCGGTGGTGCATCGGTCCCGTCGGTTTTGCTAAAAGCCGTCGAGCCCACGTCTTGCCAAACTGCAGACAGCGTAGGGGAAAAGGGCGACGGCAGGACCGTCTGCAAGGCGATGTCGACGCCGTACGCGCGGCCCTTGTTCGCAAACTGATCTCCGATATTGCCTATATTTCCACCTGCCAACACACCGAGGTCGATGTCTTTGTC
>JACMRP010000096.1 GCA_014376325.1 Pseudobdellovibrionaceae bacterium | reverse complement strand
GATAGCTATTGCAAAGCGAGAGCTTGATAAAGAAGGCCTTTCAAATCTGTTTCGAGATGCTTGGATCAAAGTGACTCTTCCCAAATAGCCTCTGGCAGCCATGGTTGAAAACGATATGGACTTCCTTCCGATCGCGCTTGGCGACATTGCAAAGGCTCACGGCATCGCTAAGGTTTCTGAGAACTCTGGAATAAGTCGTCGTACCCTCTACCCCCCTGTTTCAGGGAAGTTGTCGTGTTAGCTGAAAAATAATTGGGGTCGGGTTATGGATAACGCATGGGTACGACGAAAAGATTTACAGAAGAATTTAAGGATGCCGTGGTCAAAAAGCTGCTTGCTCGAGGTAGTCAATCGATTTCAGAATTCTGCCGGGAAAACAATTTAGCACTTAGTTCGGTAACGAAATGGCAGCGCGATTGTGCTAATGTTCCAAAAATGAAAAGCAAATCGAGCCCGTCAAAGCAGAGGGCGCAACAGCCGTAACCGTTCGAACTTTTGGAGTACCAAAAAGTGCCTTAGAACGCAATCCAGGAGCGTTTCTAGGCCAGGGCAGCACCGAAGCTAGGGGGCTATAGAAAAGAGCCCGTAGTTAAGAATACGCATAAAAAAGCCAGAGACTTTCGCCGCCAGCTTTCTCAATAAAATCTCATAGATTCGTTAACAAAGAACGAAGTCCTATTGAACCACCAACCTAAGTCTTAATAGGTTACTAATGCAATAGAGCGATCGGCTCCGCATTGAATGAGAGCTTTTCGAGATTCTGCCGACACTTTAACGGAAAGCGCATAGAGCGAGCTCAAATTTTCGCAATTATACTCGCCGTCGTAATTTGTTCTTTCTGCAATCAAAGCGCCGGAGGTCGTGTTGTAGAACCTGAAAGTCGGTTTCCCTTTCATGTGTGTCCAAATAAGGACGACACTTTGGTCATCCGAAGCAGACACTCTTGTTTCCACATCTGACGGCGGCAAAGTCTGCAGTACTGTTCGCGATGTCATCGTCGCCATATCCAACATAAAAAGCTTACCGTTCGACAGATAGAAGATATTTTTTCCCTTAAGAGTCGTAGAATTGAAAGCAGATGTCATCGTGTCTGAAGTGGGCAGCAGGGTAGTGGTCAGTAGGGAGGTCTGCGAATTGTATTTTGCGACAACCAACTTGTTACGATCATACCCCACGTTTGAATACATAATTTCGTCATTCAAGGGCGTAAAATTGGCCGCCGCGCCCCACGAGCTGACGGGGTCAGTCTTGCTAGTTCCATCTTTATAAGGTCGATAAATAAAATCGCCGTCAGCAGATTTGAAGAAACCCGAATTTGTCATAAAGCCAGTTCCGTAAACGTCTGCCCCGAAAGACTCAAAAGTCTTCTGTTTGATATTAAAGATATAAAAGCTGCTAAAACTTCCGGGTGCTTCGTTCTTATACCAAGTTTGAAAGTGAGCAACAAAACCCAACACCCGGCCGTCCCACGCCATTTTGATGGAAGCAATATCTTCTACATTTACGTATGCAGAGTTCAGCTTGTCATAAAGAATTTCAACCTGATTCGTCTCTATGTTTATTTCAAGCAACGACAATCTTAGAAATCCGTTGGTCCTCTCTTTGGCACGCTGAAAAGAATAAGCTTTATTATTTTCCCCAAAGCTTAGTCTTCCACAAATTTGCTGAACGGTAGAGACTGCTTTGCCACTCTTAGCGGAATAAATTGGAAGATCCGTCATCTTATCAGGGCCCGTGCAACTAGCGACCTTTCCGTACCAGTCAACGGCAAAATATTTTTGATCAGGTGAAACGTTCAGACTGCCCGGAGCACAGGGTACATTGAAAGTTTGTTTAAAAGTAGTCAGCGAATAACTCTGACAATAATAATCGTATTTAATCTTGTTCAGAAAAAGAACTTGATCTCTTAAAATTTTAAAATCATAGACTGAAAACTGCTCCGAAGAGTTTTCACCAAGTGAAAGTTTCACGTCATTTAAATTCTTTCCGTAAACTTTAAAAACTCCGCCATCGAGATTATAAAACAGGTCGCGACCTTGAATAAATCCGTCACGCCAATAACTTGAATCCACAGCGAAGGATATCTGACTAAATAAAAGAATCACTGGAATAATAAAAAGCCGTTTCATAATGAGCCTTTACCGATAAAAAATTGTTATTTCCGAACGTAAGGAATAGCAAAATTGAATTGTGATTTCATTTTAAATCGCTTTCGAGTTTCCACTTAGCACGTGCAGCAAGTTACTTAGATCGAAATCACTTGGAGGCGACCGCAGGTTGCCGTTGGTCCGTCGTGTGGCGGTACCGGTCACCGCAAAGCTGATCCACTTCTTTCTCGAGCTCTTCGATGAACATTTTCACCGCCGGTGGCAGTAGTGTAGAAATTAATAAATGCTGCGTGTCGATGCGGCCTTGGGCATTCTCGAATTTATTTTCAAGAATTTCGTTCTTGCGCGCGTGCTTCACAGGTATTTCAAATTCCGTTTTAATCAGCATAAACCAACCGACGAAGTCTGCCGTATCCTTAAGTTCCACAGCCCAAACCCCTAGCGGGGCGTAAGCGGCCTCTTTCTCAAGCAACGACTTGAGCCGTGCCTCGGTCTTTTCGATCCCTTGTGGTATGCGCGATGGCGTGAATCTCATGACGTCGGGGTCAGATTCCAAAAGTATCATGTTGTTCAGATCAGAATGCCGGAATCGCCGAAGGATGGTCCGTTTAGTTTGGATTTTTTCCATAACTCTTTCTACGCTTTTCTGCACCCGGTGTCCATTGGCATGGTAGGGTTTGGTAGGGTCAAAAAGTAGAGGTTAATATTATCAACTACTTGGAAGCCTTACTCTCTCTCCGCCAAATTTTAAATCTGAGTTTCGAAAAATTTTCCCATTCCAATTAGCGAGAGCTTTTGGACCAAGATTTTTGTATCCATAAAATAATTTGGATAACTCAGCTCAAGTTTTTTAATGTCTCCAGTATTTACAAGAACGACATTTATTTGTTCATCTTCGAAATTTTCTCGTTCCAATTTAAGATATTCTTGAGCCGCAACTTCAAACTGGCTAGCTCCATACGTTGCCAAAGAAATTGTGTTTTCCCTAGAGTTTAAAACTATTAAACTGTAGTGTCCTTTTCTTCCAGTTGGTGTGCTGCTTGAAATTTTTTTATAAACCGCGGTATATACGCTAAGATTTTCTATGACTTTCAGTTCTTGAATTTCTTTTTGCAACTTAAGCACAAGATCTTCTTTCGAAATCTTAGTATGTATTTTTAACGAAGGTTTGTTTTCTTTGATCGCAAATACTGAGCTTAAATCCGAAAAGAACTCTAGCCATTTTTTATCACCATGACCTGATTTGAACGAGCTATTTTGTAGAGTGCCAAACACCTCAACCCCTGTCGCCCAAATATGTTGCAGTTTAGATCGCAGTTGAATTTCTAAAAATAAATTAGGGGTTTTTGTCAACTTGTACACAAGATGAATACTTCTATATCCGTCTTTTTTAGGAGTTTCGATATAGTCATCCAAGCTAAATAAAGCATGCTTGGATTTTGATTTTTTATACAAGTCCAACAATCTATAGACATCTTTGGTAGTTTCCAAAATGGCTCTTAGACCGCCGATATCTTGCATAGTAGAGAGTCGCATCGTTTTATGATTTGAAAGCTTGAGCAGTATGGATGGTGTTCTTTTAAGTCTTTGAGCAATAATGGCATTTTCGCTTATTTTCTGAGCTCGTTGTCTTAGTACCGTCGCAAAAGTATCAAGTGGCATTGCATGATAAGCGCGCCAACTAGAAAGAATATCCAAAGCATTGGCGATCTCCGTGGTTGTGCTTGTTCTATTTTTAAGCACTTCTCCAGCCCGATCAATTTTAGTTTTACTGTATCTGGATGGCGTAGACTTCATAAAAACTACCACTTTTTACTAGTTTAAATCTGTAAGCTGTTGATTTTATTATACTATGATTTTAAAAAAGGTCCATCTGTTAGTGAAAAACTACCACTTTTTACAAGATTAAACCCGTAAGTCATTGATTTTATTGAAATCGAGAACAGATATACTCATGCCCGCCCGTAATCTTACACGACTCGAGTTGCTGCGCCGCAAACTATTTCGAGTTTACTTACAATCACTCAAATTATAACTACAGTAGAAGAAAGTATAAAGGAGTTAATCATGCGCGCGCATCAAATTATTTTGCTCGGGAGTTTTATCACTAGTGAATTGAGTGTAGCTGCTGACGTATTCCCGCGCATCGAAAAAGTCGGTTCTACTTACAATCTGATTCTTTCACCTGCGATGGAATCAGAACTGAAAAAAGTATCGCCGTCTTTCAAACAATATCCGCCAAATTATTTTCCAGACAGAATTATGAAATCTTACAAGTTTTCTGACAAACAAATGCTGTCCGCTGTCATTGGTGACTTTAACGGCGACGGTAAACCGGATGCCATTGTTCAAGGTGCTGACAGCAGGGGAGATGTTGTATTCAAAATTATTTCGGCCGACAAAGGATATAAAATTTCTTTCTTCTCCAGAAATGTCGATGCGAAGGCAACTCTAAAGCTTTATTTTCCAAATTCCACATGGGCTTCCGGTATGCATTACTTGGAGTTCCGACCATCTGGAGCATATTTTCCAGGCATGCAATACAGAGGCAAAACAGACCAATGCCCGTATGACGGCCTCGCAAAAACTATGAATGGCGACGGCACGAGGACGATGGACTACTGTTGGAAAAATGGAGATCTAACCTGGGACGGACAGAGCGGCGATTAATTTACTACCTGTGCCTAACTCAACCACTCCTACAAGCTCACGAAAGCTCCAGAAAACGGTAAAAACTACGGTGTTCCCCGCTGAAATCACAGCGCCCGCGCTCAAAATGCAGAATCTCTTTGAGAACCCCACCCCGTCTGTTAAAAACTTTCCATGGAAATTCAGCCCCTGAAACGCCCCGAATTGCTTTTGCCCGTCGGTACCAAAGAAATGGCTCTTGCCGCTATTCATAACGGGGCGGATGCGATCTTTATGGGGGTTCCGGGATTCAATGCCCGCGGGCGCAGTCACGATTTTCAGATTGAAGAAGTAAAAGATATCATCGACACCTGCCATTTGTACGGCGTGAAGGTGAATTTAGCATTTAACATTTTAATTTTTCAGAGCGAAATCCCCGCTGCCGTGGAAGTCCTTCAAAAGATTCTTCCGCTAAAGCCAGATGCATTTATCGTGCAGGATTTGGGATTGGTCCGGCTGATTCGCCAAATGGCACCACATCAGCGAGTCCACGCTTCTACGCAAATGAGCATCAGCAATGCCGAAGCAATCCAGTGGCTTGATGACCTCGGTATCCAGCGATTTGTTCTAGCCCGCGAAAACTCGATCAAAGAAATTCGAGCAATCAAAGCAAACACCGACAAAGAATTAGAAGTTTTTGTTCACGGTGCTCTTTGTGTCAGTTACTCAGGACAGTGTTTTACCTCAGAAAGCATCGGCGGCAGATCTGCAAATCGTGGACAGTGCGCGCAAAGTTGCCGATTTAGTTACGAAATGCACGTCGACGGCGAACGCAAAGATCTGCAAGGAAAATCCTTCTTAGTTTCGCCGCAAGATCTCTGCGGAATTAACGAAGTTCCTAGTTTGATGGACGCCGGAGTAGACTGCTTTAAAGTCGAAGGCCGCTTGAAAACTCCAGAATACGTCGCGACCGCGGCCCGCAACTTTGATGAAGCTATCAGCGCTGCTCAGTCAAGCCAAGAGCTCAAGCATCCGGTGTACATGAAAAAACAGATGGCCTCTGCCTTTTCACGCGGCTTCTATCCGGGATGGTTTCACGGAGTGAATCATCAGGATCTGGTGGAAGGAACTTTCAGTTCTCACCGTGGCTTTGAGTTCGGAATAATAAAAGCAGTGACCGGCAATGCACTCGAAGTCGACATTACCGACGATCAAGTTAGCCAGGGTCTTAAAGCTGACTTTATTAAACCCGGCGACGGCGTACTTTGGGTTTATAAAGATCGCCACGGTCAGAGCGTCGAAAAAGGCGGCTTCGTGTTTGCGGTAAAAAATATTTCTGCCCGCCGCTTTCAGCTCGAATTTTCAAGGGACATCGCGATCGATAACATCTACGTCGGCGCTCGCGTTTTTTACAATCATGATAAAGACCTCAAACGCGAAGTTTCACTCAGCATCGAAGACAAAGAACGAAAAAAGCGCATCCCGGTTGCGGTCGTGGCGGAAGCCGAACTAGGCCAGCCCCTGCAGGTGACTTACTCCGACGGCAAGTACACCGTCACCGCTCGATCTGAGAGTGTCTGCGAAGCGGCCAAAAATAAGGGATTGAACTCTTTAGAATTGCGCGACGAACTTTTTGCTTTGATGGGCAGTCCATTTCGCGGTGAAGGTTTCGATGCAAGAATCGCGGGCGATGCGCCGCTGTTCTTGCCGAATCGCCAAATCAAAGAGCTTCGCCAAAAACTAATAAAAGAACTAACCGCGCTACGTATTCAAAATGGCACCGCGCCCTTGGTAAATCCAGAAACCGTCGCTTGGTCCAACAGCAAAAAAATTATTAGCGCCGAAGTTCCTGGGGTAAAACTAAATCTTTTGCTCAGAGACAAAGGCCAGGCCGAAGATGTGGCGAAAGCCATCGAACTCGGCGAGTTGAATGCAACCGGCATACACTTCGTAATATTGGACTTCGAATTTGGCAGAGACTTCGAGCAAAGCCTCATCTTGTTGCGCGAGGCTGGTTTAAAAGTAGCGATCGCGACGACTCGAATTTTGAAGCCAGATGAGCATCGTAACATTCAACATCTTTTACGCCTGAACCCAGACGCCATTTTGGCAAGAAACCTCGGCGCCGTTCAATATCTGCAAGTAAATAAATTTGAAGGCGAAATCCTTGGCGATTTCAGTCTGAACGTGACGAACCATCTGACCGCTCAGTATCTTCTCGGTAAGGGCCTCTCTAGCCTGTGCCTCGGTTACGACTTGAATCACATCCAGGTCAGTGAGCTGATCCAGGCGGGGCAGGCACAAAACTTCGAAGTGACCGCTTACCAATACATGCCAAGCTTCCACATGGAGCATTGCGTGTTTGCGGCGTACCTCAGCAAAGGAACCAGTTTCCGCGATTGCGGAAGACCTTGTGAAAAGCACGACGTCAAATTGAAGGACCAATTCGGAAATTGGCATCAGATCAAACCCGATCAAGAATGCCGAAATACCATGTACAACGGTACTTCGCAGTCCGCCGCTCGATACGTTAAAGAGTGGGAAAATCTGGGCCTAGGTTACATTCGATACGAAGCTCTCAAGGAACGTGGTACCGACTTAGTTACTAAAATTCGGGCGCATTTGGATTTTATCGGCGGCACCAAAGAGCTCGCCTCTTTGATCAAGGATCTTGGCGACGTTGAAAGTTACGGTCTTTCTGAAAGCCATTTTCAGCGTGAAAAAGAATATCAAAGCCGAAAGAAGTAATCCTTCACGGAACTATTCACTGCCTTGCGGAAACTTAGAACGTAAATACTTTTCGTACTCTCGTAAGATAGTATTCATGACGGCCGAAGTAAGTTCATCGAATTGCGGGTCCGTACCGGAATTCTCGGACAGTTTCACAAAGTCTTGAAGGATTTGTTGTTCACGCTCGGCATTGAAGAACGGCATAGCCGTCGCTTGTTTTATTTTCCATATGGCCATGACAGAATCACGGCGCCGCTGAAGAAGTGTATAGAGCTCTTTGTGAATCTGATCTATTTCTTTGCGGTGACCGGCAATCTTGTCCAAGTTGAGCACCTATCCAGTTAAATTAATCCAAACGAAAAAGGGCGAACTTTAAGTATCGAAGCTCTTCCATCGCCATCGGGTAAGGATGGTCGACCGGTTGCCCTCCGAAATAAACTAGTGTCGCCTTCTTACGCGCGCGGGAGAAAGACTCCTGACAAATCTCCATGAACTCTTTTGAAGATATATGACTTGAGCAAGAGCTGGCCGCAAAAAATCCTTCCGGATTAACTAGCTTAATCGAATTCGAAAATACTTTAGTGTACGCGTTCTTGGCCTGTTCCACTGACTTTTCATTCGGGGCAAAGCTTGGTGGATCGGTTATCACGATGTCGTATTTTTTCTTTTCTACGTTGAGCTGTTCTAAGTATTCGAAAGCATCCGTCGCGACGTCCTGATGCGCGGTCTTGAGTCCATTGATTTCGAAATTTTTATTGACGGCAAGGATCGCGACTTTTGCGATATCCACGCTGGTCACGTGGGTAGCCCCACCTTGTGCTGCAAAGACTGAAAAGCCCCCGGTATAACTGAACATGTTAAGCACCGTTTTGCCGCTTGAAAAACGTTGAATCAATTTACGATTATCGCGCTGATCCAAAAAGAAACCCGTTTTCGCGGCATCTCGAATGTTCGATGAAAACAGTACTCCATTTTCAAGAAACTGCACTTCGGCCGCAAGCTTGCCGACAATATTGGCACCTTTCTCTTCAGCATCATTGCGACGCTTAAGATAGACGCACGTAATTTGCGGAAAGGCCGCTTGAATCTTTTCGGCAATCGCGGACGCGTTCCATGTTTTTTCCATGATGGCGTGATCGTGCTTTAAAACTGCCGTGTCGTTATAAATATCGACGATAAGTCCGGGCAGACCGTCCCCTTCTCCATTGATGAGTCGGAACGAATTGGTGACCGTTAAATCAAAAGACTTACGGATTTCAAGAGCTTTTCGCCACTGCGTTTCAAAGTACAATTCTAACGTGCGTTTTACATTGTTCTTTCGAAAAATCGGTTCTTCGGCTAGGACCAAAACGCGAAATCGAAGTTGCGTATCGCCCTGCCAAATTCCTAAAGCCAGGGCTTCGCCTTTGAAGCTCAATAAATGAATCCCTGATTTGTAGGCACGTCCCTCTTCAAAGCAGTTTGCGAATATCCAACGATGTCCCTGTTTGAGGTGTTTTGTTACATCCCGCTTTAGGTCGATGGTTTGAATGGTGTCTTGAACGTTAATCGTTGCGGGGCTCAATTGGATTCTCCTGCGAAAGTAATTTTTATGCTAGTTCCGTAGCCCCCACAAGAAGATAGGAGATACGCACCCCAGAGTTGATAAATTTACAGTTAAAATTAAATAACGAAGGATTCCATCAGTTTTGAGGCGATACGGTTTTCAATTTTTCGTTGGGCCGTCACTAAAAAGAGTTCTTCATACACGCCCCTAAGTACCCCGATTTCGATTAATTCCCCCCTGCGAACCTGATCGGCCACCGTATGGGCGGCCGTCGGGATAAGTCCAAGTTCACTGCCCGCCATTAGCTTTTTAATGGCGATGTCCTGGCTTTCGATGCTGATATTTAGCTCTATTTTATTTACCTTTGCCCAGTGATCAAGATCTTGCCTGAGCTTGCTGTCGTAAGTCGGAAAGATCATGGGTTCGCCGGAAATTGATTTAGGAAATCCCTTTTTTAGGGATTTGAATTTTGGTGCCCCATAAAATGCAACATTCTTCTTGGTTATCGACCTGGGATACAAACCTTTACTAGCGGCTCCTGCGGGCAAAAAGTTTGTCACCATTAAGTCCATGCGATGGGAAGTAAGTTCTCTTAAAAGCTCGTCGGACTTTCCCTCCGACAGAGAAATTTGGCAGGTCGATATTTCGAGCGCCCGCTCCACAAGTTGCAGAACGATTTGTTTTGGTACACTGTCCAGTGCGCCAAGGTGCAAAGAGGGCTTCAGGGGACTAATTCTATCGTGAAGAACTTCGATCATCTCTGAGCCCATGCGAAAAATATTTCTCGAATATTCTAACGCCACTTTTCCATGCTCACTCAAAACAAGCTTTTTATGGCTTCTTTCAAAAAGTTGCACACCCAAATTCTCTTCGAGCTGTTTCAACTGAGCCGACAAAGTAGGCTGCCCTAACCGCAATTTTTCTGCGGCCTTTGATACCGTTCCTTGCTCCGCGATCGTTTTGAAATAAAACAAGTGGTGATAGTTGATCCAAGGACCCATGGAACCTCCGCAGGATTTGTATCGTTTAAAACAATGGATATCAATTCTATTATCGATTTGATCTATGACGCAGATTTGGCGATATTGGTTAAGGCAGATAGAAAGGACACTTCGAAATGATACTTTTTCCGTTTTATGACTACTGGTGGTTTTACGTCATCTTCATCGTTTTCGTCTTGGCTATTCTGGCGCTTGATCTTGGGGTCTTTCATAAGAACGCGCACGAGGTCAGCTTTAAAGAAGCTTCTCTTTGGACGACCGCGTGGATAAGTCTGTCCCTTGTTTTTAACTACTTATTTTACCTTTATTCGCAATATCGTTTCACGAACTTTGAACCCTACATATCGATCCAGGGATTTGATCCAGATGTGCAGGCTAAAAACTCAGCGCTTGAATTTTTAACGGGCTTCGTCGTTGAAAAGTCCCTAGCCATCGACAACATTTTCATTTTCGCGGTCGTTTTTGCTTACTTCGGTATTCCGAAAATGTACCAACATCGAGTCTTGTTCTGGGGCATTTTAGGCGCCCTGGTTTTCAGAGGTATTTTTATCGCGTTGGGCTCGGTGTTAATGCAATACCACTGGGTTGTTATTTTCTTCGGGGCACTGCTGCTGCTTACGGGATTTAAAATGTTTTTTGCAGGAACAAAGCCACAGGAACTAGAAAATAACTTTATAATCGATCTGCTCAAAAAAGTGTTCAGGGTCCATCCAAAAATAGAGGGCCAAAAGTTCTTCATCAAAAAAGATGGTTTAACATACGTGACGCCGTTATTCCTGAGTCTGATTTTCCTAGAACTTAGCGATATCATTTTTGCCGTGGACTCGGTACCGGCGATTTTCGCTCTGACCAAAGAGCCACTGATCGTGTTTACTTCGAATATTTTTGCTATCCTTGGACTTCGATCGATGTACTTCATGCTCGCTGGAGTGATGGACCGATTTGCTTACATTAAGTACGGCCTTGCCGCTGTCCTGATCTTCGTGGGTTTAAAAATGGTCTGGCTAAATTCGGCCTTTGGCGGAAAGTTCCCGATAAACTGGTCGTTACTTATCATTGGTGGCTTGATTGGGTCTTCGATTTTAATTTCAATAATAATCGATAGACGAAACCCAATCAAGCCCCAGGATCGCGAGGGGAAACTTTAGGGCGCGTATTCAAGCACTCCGTCGATACCGTAACTAGTCGACTGAAATTCGAGAGCATTCAAAGTCTGCAAGTGACCACGGGGGCCCGAACACCGATAAATCGGATTTGGAGCGTGAGTACTAATCGTGATGTTCCTGTATCCCAGGTGCCCTTCCACGGTCTTACCTTCGCAGCCGGCATCGCCAGACAAGAAATGCATGATCCCCGCAGAGCAGCGATAAAGTGCAGCACATGCCGAAACTTTTTCTATCGATGGAACTTTTAACTTGGGTCACGGAATCTTTGGTGCTGGGCAACCTGCGGTTTTAGGTATTTCGGCTGATGAAAAAAACATCACTGCGTCCATTGCGTCGCCAAGCTCAAAATGCGTTCTGGAGTTCGGCGAGGGAGTACTTGAAAGCCGCGGATCCCAGAAGATCTTCAACAGAGGAACCTACGCGGTTTACACAATTCCGGTCTTGAAAAGCTGCCAGACAATGGCAACGAATCCGGTCTACTTAGTCGTCCGCAAGGATCTCGAAGGAGTGCTGACATCCGTTAAGATAATGAACCGTAGCCGGTATAATCATTGGGTCTATTTCTCGAGCCTCAAATAGAAATTTAAGACCAAAGTCTCGTTGACTGCCCTCCTTGTAATGTGTAAATTATATGTAAATATAATCATGATCATTCATATTCGGGAGTGTAAAATGTCGGAACTACTCAATTTAATTCAAGAAGCAGATCGCGTGGCCTTCGACCTCGAAACGGCTCGCGCTAATATCGAAGTCGCCAAGCAGAATCTCGAATCTGCAAAAGACACCTTTGAACAAACTAAAAAATCTTACGAAGAAATGCTCAGCAAGGCTGATGAGCTCGGCGTCCCTAGACCTAAAATCCGTAAGTTAATGGAAGAGCGAACGATGGCGTTAGTTGCCTCAGGTTTGATCTTTGCCGATTCTCCGGCTTCGGCCCTGTCCAAAGTGGTAAAGGTTGCGAAGACTCCGAAGTCTCTTAAGAAAAAGGTGATTCAGGAAACTGGCGGGGATGCCTCCGTTTTCGAAAACGCGGAAGAATCGGCCGCCCTGATGTAGCCAGAAATATTTAGCTTGCTGCAGGAACGGCGGCAGGGACCGGCTGCCGTTTAAAAACTTCTTTCATCGAATTGCGGTACTGTTTGAGCTTCTGACGTACGATCGGCGAGGCCATAAAGTTATCAAACTCTTGGTTGTTGTCGATAGTCGTGAACTTGCTTAAGTTAACGTTCAAGGCCTTTTCGATTTCTTTCTTGTAAGCAGCATCATGGGCATCGCCCCAGTTTTTTAAAGTTTCATGACTGAAGGATTTATCTCCAGCCTCATCAAAGCGCCACGCCGAATTTGACCAATAAGGTTGAATAGAATGTCCGTTTTCAACACCGATCTCGGCATCTTTCCTTAAAGTCGCAGTTTCGCCAAGTGCGTCCGCAACTTCGACGATCAAGATCGTATCGCTAATATCGCGGAAGACCATACGGCCTGTGGGTTTCAAATTGCCGTCTAATTCAATCAGCATATTCTGTGAGTTCGGAGTTTCCATTTGCGCTCCGTAACGAAGCAAGAGTTTTGCCTTCGAGCGCCCCAGAAGCTCCGCGTAGTTTGCTTTCCAGAACTCGTCTGTTTTTTTGTGATTGTAATCCGCAATTTCGCGTCCCACGTACGGGATGCTCAACGCTGGAAGATAGTAGTTTCCGCTCTTCATAAAAGATAAATCACGGAATAGATAACCTTCGCCCGTCGTTTTGTCCGCAACCATCGCGACTTCTTTTGCTAGCAGCAATTGAGGATCAAGTCCAATCTGCGCATCGACCCGTTCGATGTAGGTCATGCGATTGATTCCGTCCATGATGTCTTCTTTTACGGTCGCTTTGGCCGGTTGATACTGGCCCTTCGGTCCATGCGGTCGATCGGTCGGCATTTTTAACGTGTAATAGTCTTCACCCACTCGAATGCCCAAAGATCTAGATGCCGTTAGGGCGGCATAAACTTCGGTGTCTGCTTTATCTTCAAAATGCGGAATCGACTTTACGCTGTTGTAGGGATGCTTAAACCAAGAAATAGAATCACCGCTGCCAATAAGCTTTCGAAGGCTGGGCGTTGCCGAATTTAGATAGGTAATATCGACGGTCTCTTTTGGCACATGACTGACCGGAACTTTTATAAGCTCACGCGTTTTTCGGAAGACTGAAAAATTCGCTTCCTGCTCCCAGATAAGCCACTGTTCGAAAGGTTCACTCTCGACAATATTGCCAATCTTGTATTTACCAAAAAGCTGCCCACAACCGGGTGCCGCCATCGCGACATTGGTAAGACTTAGAGTCGCAGCTAAAAGGACCAAACTAATCATAGGTTTTCGCATAGAGATCTCCTGATGCTTTTATCTTTGCAAACCCGTGCCACTCATTTCACGGCGAATTTTCTGTCTAAACTTTGAACAGATCCTTTACTAGGCCAACCGCCATCAAGTTAAACTACCGTAAATACTCGTGATTTAACGTCCCGGACGGTGTTAGATCAAATTTTAAAAAGGGCGATTCAGGCCCCTTCAAATCTGCTATAACGGCAGTCCCGGAGGAAAATATGATTGTCGAAATTTTAAGAGGCGGTTCTGTCGAAAGCTCTCACCACATTGAAGCTTGCGTGCAAACTCCGGACGGTAAGGCGATTTTTAAATCCGGTGACGACTTTCAGTTTTACCCCCGCTCTGCCGTAAAACCGTTTCAGTCCCAGGTGCTGCTCGAAACGGGAACCTATAAAAATTCTGATTTGGATTTAAAGCATTTAGCGCTGGCCGCTGCCTCCCATACCGGCGAGACGATTCATACTCAGCTCGTAGAAACGTGGCTTCATAAATTAAATCTGTCTGCAAAAGATTTAGAATGCGGTTCGCACAAGCCTTTTGATTTAGACACTTATGTCGATTGTAAATCTAAAGGCTTGGCTCCGACCGCACTTCACAACAACTGCTCTGGAAAACATACGGGCTTCTTAAACGTCTGTTGCCACATGAAATATCCAACCGCCGATTATCATTTGGCACAACACCCGCTCCAACAGCACGTCAAAGAGATCTTACAGAATCGTCTGAATCAGGAGCTTTCGGAATTTGGTATTGATGGCTGTTCCATCCCGGCCTACCGCATGAGCTTCCACTCGATGGCGCAAGCTTACGCGAAAATGGCGCAAGAGATTGCAGAGAATACTCTAGATTCTTCGGTGATGGTTTACGATGCGTTCACTCAGCATCCGTACTTAACCTCAGGCAAAAATGAATATTGCTACAACGTGATGGAAAAAAATAAAGGCCGAGTTTTAGTTAAAGAAGGTGCTGAAGGTGTTTTGATCGCGGTGATCCCAGCTAAGAAAATGTCCATTGCGATCAAAGCCGTCGACGGGGCCGAGCGGGGGGCTCAGCACGCGTCCGACTTTTTATTGGAAAAATTCGCAGGATTGAGTCCGACGCTCTCAAAAGAAATGTTTAATTGGGCCGGTCGCAAAGTTGGTCAAGTTCAAGTGCGGATGTAGTTTAGTTCGCTCGTGATTCGCGAGCGACTAAATCTACTCTTGAATTCGTTCTAGTTTTTCTTGGTATTCCTGAGCTTCTTGCTGCTTCTTCCACATGGCTGCGTATTCGCCATTTCGCTGCAGCAGCTCTGCGTGACGGCCGCGCTCTGCTATAACACCCGCTTTCAGCACCAGGATTTCGTCGGCATCAACCACGGTCGACAAACGATGTGCGATCATTAATGTCGTGCGATTTTGCGAAACTTGATGCAAAGATTTTTGGATTTCTTTTTCGGTGTGGGAATCTAGTGCCGATGTCGCTTCATCAAACAGCATAATTGGCGGATTCTTCAGTACGGCGCGTGCAATAGACACCCTTTGTTTTTCGCCGCCGGAAAGCTTTAGGCCACGCTCGCCAACTGGTGTTTTGTATTTCGTCGGCAGACTTTCGATGAAACTTTCAATTTGCGCAAGCCCCGCCGCCTTGTGAACTTCCGCGTCCGACGCTGTAGGATTGCCGTAATGAATATTGTAGCCAATGCTATCGTTGAACAAAACGGTGTCTTGCGGAACAATCCCTAAAGATTGACGAACAGATTTTTGAGTTGCCGAGCGAAGATCTTGCCCACCAATCTTAATGGATCCATCGGTCACGTCATAAAACCTAAAAAGTAGACGTGCGATCGTCGACTTTCCAGATCCGCTCGGGCCAACGATCGCAGTGGTTTTGCCAGCTGCGACTTTAAAGCTGACATCTTTCAGGATCTGGCGATCGGCATTGTACTGGAAATTGACGTGATCAAATTCTATGGTCCATTTTCCATCGGCCACCATGGATTGCAGAACCTTCGCTTCCGGCGCGTCTTTGATTTCAGAATGCACTTCTAACAACTCAAACATTTTTTCCATATCGGTAAGGCCTTGGCTGACCTCGCGGTACACAAAGCCCAAAAAACCGAGGGGAATAAATAATTGCAGCAAAAGGGTGTTCACGAGTACGAAGTCCCCAACGGTAAGCACTTTATTAATTACTCCATCGGCGGCAAGCCACATGATCCCGACCAGTCCAATGCCGATGATGACACCCTGACCGACATTCAGTAACGAAAGACTCCACTGACTTCGCAAAGCCTCCGCCTGGTATTGCTCAAGCGATATATCGTAACGTCGATATTCGTGTTCTTCGTTACCGAAGTATTTCACCGTTTCGTAATTCAGCAGCGAATCGATCGCCTTAGTGTTCGCTTCACTATCTCGATCATTCATCGACTTTCGGAATTGAATGCGCCAATTCGTGATAGCGAAAGTAAAGTAAACGTACAGACCGACGGCCACAAAAGTGATTGCCGCATACATAGGCCCAAATTTTTTATAGAGGATAACCACCACAAGCAGGATTTCCAGCAACGTAGGCCCGATATTGAACAACATAAAGCTTAAAACAGTTTGGATCGCACGAATACCGCGTTCGATAACTCTGGTTAAACCGCCGGTTTGCCGATCTAAGTGAAATGCTAACGATAGCTGATGCAAGTGCGAAAAAGTCGACAGGGCCACCGTTCTTTGCGCGTGCTGAGAAACTTTCGCAAAGAAAAAATCCCGAAGTTCACCGAAAGTCTGCTGCCCGATCCGCGCCAGTCCGTAACTGATTATGATCCCTAGAGGTAAAATAAGAGCAATATTTTGCGGCGATAAAGCGTCTACAGCATCCTTGTAAAGAAAAGGAACGTAGACATTAATGACCTTAGCGATCAGCAGACAAGCCATTGCAAGGACAACGCGCCATTTTAGATCGCCCCTGTTTTTTGGCCAAAGATGTTCGGTCAGGCTTTTAACTGTATCCCAGGTCGAGCGCTCATATTTTTTCATCGCCTAAGCCTGCCACATATACTTAGTATTTAGTAAGCGGTTTCGGATAGAATATTTGAACTGCCATTGACATTGCTTTCGAGTAACTTCAGAACTGCCTCATTT
>JACMRP010000095.1 GCA_014376325.1 Pseudobdellovibrionaceae bacterium | reverse complement strand
TATTCAGCCGCGACTCGAAAAATTAATTTCTCCCGATTTCTTATCCCTCCGGGGAAAAAGTCTGATGGAGGTTCCACTATACTGGACAGTCACGAAATTCGTGACCGGAGAAAATACTTTTTCGGGCACCGAACTCGCTCAAGCAGTCGCGGATAAAAACCTCAGCGAAGTGCATCTTTATCCCGACGCCGACTTGATGGCGACCCACATGAAAAAGTGGAACATTCAGTTGAAGGACGTGGAGGCTTTTGCCTTCCGCTCCCCGCCGACCGAGATCCACAAAAATGCGTTGTGGGAGATTCCGCACTTAGTGGCGATTCCCGGCGCGCGCGATCTTGCTACGGCGCAAAGTCGTTCATTGATTACTTACAGCTTGATGATTCCGAAAAACTCCGCAAATCGCAGAGTTAGTTATCGCGTGATCGAAACATTGCTTGAGACCGCGATGCAAAAACCGCTTTTAGCGGCGTGGCCGCTCGCCACCACTTTGATAGACGACAATAACGAACTCGCACTGGACAAAGAAAAACGCGCGACCGAATTGCGCGATTTGAAACTGAACGAGTTGATAATTCTGGAGAGCCGCAACCCGCACGACTTCCAAGAACTCCAATCTAAGTACAATTTCATTTTTTAGTGCCAGGTCCTGTTCCTTGTCGCCAGGCGACAAGGAACAGGACCTGGCACCTTTTCGGAGGCTTTGTGAAGAACTGGGAAATTTTATTTCATGCGAAAATCAGTGGAATCGCAACGAGCGAAGATCCGGCGCACGATATTCTGCATTTCATTCGCGTCGTTAAGACTGCAAAGCAATTGTGTGAGAGCGAAGGGGGGCGGCCCGAAGTCGTGATCCCGGCAGCTTGGCTCCACGATTTTGTCATTATTCCGAAGAACAATTCTCGAAGATCCATGGCATCTCGATTGGCTTCGGCCGCCGCTATTGAGTTTTTAAGTTCGATCGGTTATCCGGAGGAATATTATAAAGACATCGCCCATGCGATCGAATGCCACAGTTTCAGTGCGAATATTCCGGCCGAAACTTTGGAAGCAAAAATTGTTCAGGATGCGGATCGCTTGGATGGCTTAGGTGCGATCGGCATTGCTCGGTGTTTTGCAACGGCGGGAATGCTGAAGTCGACTTTTTATTCATTCGAAGACCCGTTCTGCGAAACGCGCGCTCCGAACGATCGTGTTTTTACGGTAGATCATTTCTTCGCGAAGTTATTTAAAACGGCAGACACTCTGCAAACCGCTTCCGGCCGCGCGCTAGGAAAGCGTCGAGTCGACGCAATGAAAACATATTTGAAAGAATTAGCGCTGGAGATTTAGCGAGTCATCCACGATGCATCGCATGCCCAAAAAGAAGGGCGTACCTTTATTTCCTTTATTTTCGGATGGTCACGGTTTTTACTCCGCTTGCTGTGTTTCGGTGAGGGGCGTTTGCTGTGTCGAAAGCGACGAGTTCTAGTTTGAGAGTGTAAACGTTTCCGGCAGGCAGATTTCGCGTGTCGACCGTTACGTCGAAGCGGCCCTTTTTACAGGCCGGAGTTGCGGAAGCCCCGTTATTACTGCTGACCGCGGCCGTGACCGGTGCGCCCGAAGTTTGGTAAGTCACCGTCGCGTTGATCACGTTCGTTGGATAAGTGGATGTATTGCAATCGCCACCAAGGGTTACCGGATTTGCACCGACAACACTCAAGCTCGAAGTACTGCTCGCCATCGAAATATAATTTTCGCTGGCGGCCGCGTTCGCGCAACCGTTTGCCGGACATTTTGAAGTTTCTTGGTAATCGCCGACGAGGCCATCAGAATACTGATTACAGGCTGCAAGCTGCAGACTGAGCGCGATCAAAGATGAAATCCAAAGAGGTTTCATGAACATGCGACTATCCCCCAAGACTCTATCGTAGCAAATATTAGCTATTTTGCAGACAGGATTATTGGGTTTCTCAGTTTGGGACGCGTAGAACGAATCTCTGGACCCTTGCCACGAACAATTCCAGGTATTTAGTCTCGATAAATAGGAAGTACGTCGAGAGCATGAAGAGCGAAAAGTGCATCAGCCCCATCGAAAGACCAATGGATAAATGAAACAAAACCCCTACTATCAGCCACGGATTTTTGAGCTTCCGGTTCAGCATGGCGGCGGGAAAATAAATCTCAAACAAGATAGATACAAAACTGCCGACCGCGATCACGAGCGGCACGTGACGCAAAAATCCGTAATCCAAATAGACCATTTGCGGATTTGCAAAAACGCTCCAGAGGGCGGTGCCGTCCCACCAAGACATTCCTTTTAGTTTTTCAAAACCCGTGTAAGCGTAGATGATGCAAATTTGGAATTGAATCATACGCATCATCACCGAACTGAGCGCATCCGAAGTGACCAACACCGGGCGCTTTCGCCATAAATTCAAAACACTCAACCGCGCGCACGCATTGCTAAAACTTAAATAGAACAAAAACACTGAAGCCATTATATCTGCGCCGAATAGAATACCAAAATTACGATAAATAAATCCGGCGTGGATCATCCACGCGATCATCATCAACACCCGGCCGCCAATTCCGAGCACCAATAAAAGCAAAGCGAACACAAAAAACCCGTGGACCCACGGAGTCAATACGTCAGGCCAAAAAAACCAGCCCCAAAGCGGACGATAGATCTCATCGAGACTCGAAAGCGCCAAATCGCGTGGCATAATCCCGTCAGCCATAAAATAATCCAAGTTCCAACTCCGCAAGAAATACAGATGCAGCATGGTGATCGTAACCAAAACTCGCATGAACGCTAAGTTCAGCAATTGCTTCGGTCCAAACCAGAATTGATCCCAGGTGGAAATCATCTTATTCAACATGTTCGCCGACTCCGCACGAGTATTCTTGTTTTACGTACTGAAGTTTTTTCGATAGATCGGTCTGCGTGTCCTCTTTCATCGCCATCATTTGATCTAATGGCGGAATAGTTTCGATAACGAATTCGGCCTTCACAACCGTCGCCCCAGGGTTTTTTTTGCAGAGGAACGGTACAAGCAACGTGCCGATTCGGTTGGGGTTTAAAAGGATAAAATGCATCAAGTAAAAGTCACGGCGTAATCGCGGATCAAAAGTCCCCTGGTTCTTTTCTTTCGGAAAAAAACCTTCGATCGATTCCTTGGCCTCGTCGCCTTCCGCATTGGTGAAATAAACGAAATAATGAATGTACATGGTGTGCGCGGGGTCCGGCGAAAAAAAGTTCCAGGCCGAACTAAACCCG
>JACMRP010000094.1 GCA_014376325.1 Pseudobdellovibrionaceae bacterium | reverse complement strand
CGATGATGCCATGACTAAATTGCTAGAAAATTACGGCGAAGTTCAGGCAGATTTTGAACGGCTCGGCGGTTACGATTTAGATACGCGGGCCGCCGAAATACTAACCGGTTTAGGCATCGGGCCTGAGGACTACAATCGTCCGACCGAAAGCTTCAGCGGCGGTTGGAAGATGCGGATCGCGCTTTCTAAAATCCTCGTGCTGAATCCCGACGTTCTGCTGATGGATGAACCGACGAATCACTTGGATTTAGAATCCATCATCTGGCTGGAAGAATGGCTGAGCAGCTTCAAGGGGGCTTTACTGATGACAAGCCATGATCGCGAGTTCATGAACCGACTTGTCACCAAAATCGTCGAAGTCGCCCACAAAACGATCACTACTTACGGTGGAAATTACGACTTTTACGAAAAAGAAAAAGCCATCCGCATAGAACAATTAGTCGCGCAAGCAAAGCGGCAAGACGAGATGCTTTCTAAAGAAGAAGAATTTATCGCTCGGTTTGCGGCGCGCGCTTCCCACGCGGCCCAGGTCCAATCGCGGGTTAAAAAACTCGAAAAAATAGACCGTATCGAAGTGCCTGCGGAAGAATCGGCCATCAAATTTGAATGGCCAGAACCAATTCGAGGTGGCGACGAAGTCGTGCGTATCGATGGCCTCGGCAAAGTCTACAAACACCACGATGGACGCGAAAAGTTGGTATTTAATAACGCCAAGGCACTGGTCAAACGCTTAGACCGCATCGCGGTGGTAGGGGTCAACGGTGCGGGCAAGTCGACGTTGTTAAAAATAATCACGGGGCAAACGGATGCTACCAACGGAGTCATGGCTCTTGGGCCATCCATTCAGCTTGGTTATTTTAGTCAGAACTCTTTGGACGTTCTTGATCCCAACATGACGATCGTTGAAGAAGTTCACTCGCGCATGCCGAATGCGGGCGTCGGAACCGTACGGAATTTACTTGGTGCATTTAAGTTCAGCGGCGAAGAGGCCGACAAAAAAATCGGCATCCTTTCGGGCGGCGAAAAAAGCCGCGTCGTGCTTGCGACGATCTTGGCGAAGCCGGTGAATTTTCTGGTGCTTGATGAGCCCACGAATCACTTAGACATTATCTCTCGCGAAGTTTTACTGAACGCGATCAAAACATTCCCGGGCACGGTTATGATCGTGTCGCATGATCGGCATTTCTTAAAAGAAATCACAACCCGGGTTTTTGAGCTGGATAAGAACGAGCTCCTGACTTACGACGGGGACTGGGCTTATTACCAGTCGAAGAAGAAGCATTAGCGTATAGTTAGCTGACCATCGCATCAACGACCACTAAAGTTCGCGAAGCAGCTGCCGCAGTTCCGAGCGGTTCGCCGGCGGCTGCGCGGGATGGTATTCGGCTGCCTCGTAGGCACTCAATAGCTTGATGAGGCTGTCAGAATTTTCAGGCACCATTGCCTGCCAGCGCGCCACGAACTGCCGCATAGTCTCTGACGTTTGCCGGTGCAACTTGCGCTTCTCCGCTCTTCGGTCCAGCTCTCGCAAAAGCCATTCGCTCGTGGTCGGTCGCCGTCTTCGCAAAAAAGATTGAATCACGAAAGGGGATAGCAGTAACAAAATCAATCCCACAAGCGCGTAGCCATATTCGCCGATCAGCTGTTTTTGTTTTTCTAAATTGAAATCCAGTAAAAACACCACCAGATCGTAATTCCAGCTATCGGCCGTCATCGTGATAAAGTCCCGCGACTGAATCCACCAGGACTCTCGGCTCTTTAGGAATTCGCCGGCGCGATTTTGGCCGATCCACTCTTCGGGCAAGTCTTCAAACAATAATCCACCCAGCTCTAAGCGTTCGGGGGCAACGACGCTGGTCGGATCCATCCGCGTCCAATCGTCTTGATCGTTTTTGTATTCAACCCACGCGTGGGCGTCGGCTTGGGTGAAGCGCCAAAAATTTCCGTAGCCATTGTATTCACCGCCCTGATATCCGATAACGACCCGTGCGGGAACTTTGGCCAACCGCAAGATGATGGCGGTCGTCGCCGCAAAATGTTCGCAGTAACCTTTCTTGCCGCCAAATAAAAAAGCATCGACCGTTCCTGAGCCCGTGCCCGGAGATTTGCTGTACAGAAATTTTTCGGCACGTAGGTAATCAAGCCATGCCTCCGCGATTCCTGTCCGCGATTGACCTTTTCGCGCAATGGCCGAAGCAAGTTCTCGAACTTTTTCTGACAATTCCGGAGTTTGTAAGTCGAGAGCACTGTCGCCGTTGACGTTTGCCGTAGTCGCGACCTTTCCCCGATAGACTAATCGCTCACGGATTGGAGCGACCGACTCAAAATAAGTCTGCGCCTTGTGGACGAAACCAAAATCATTCGCGTAAATCATCTCTGTTGGATCAAAGATAAAAATCCAGCGTCGATTGTGCGGTTCTAAAGTAACTTCGTAATCGGGGCTCGCGATTTTTTCGAATTTCAAATCCCGCTGCATCCGTGGTCCCTGCGTCCAGCGGAGGCCCTCCGATAAGTTTAAGACTTGGCCCTTCCAGTATTGCTCGAGCGTACGTGGTTTTAAATTTGGCGTTAAGAACTGCACTCGGAAAACGAGCTCTTTGGTGCTCTGAATTTTGGCGATGCTGCCCGGATTAAGTTCGTCAGAAAAACCGGTCTGGGCCTGATTGCCGGAGCTGACGCCCTGGATGCCGAATGGATTCTGCACCCGAGGAAAAAACAAAAATAATATCAACGCGATCGGCGCAGCCTTAAATATAGAATTTCGGTAAGAGACATTTTTATTTTGGGCGGTCCACAGTAAATAGAAACTAATAAGGCCCGCCACCAGCGACGGTAGCTCTAGCGAAAACAGCAGCAGTGAAGAAATCAGCACGAAGCCTAAAAGAAACAAAAACTTTTGATCCCGCGGTGTCCGCTCTTCCAGAAGTTTTAACGTCGTCAGTAATATTAAAAACCCGCCCGAAGCTTCCTGACTCATCAGGGTTCGGTACTTTAAAATAATCACCAGCAGCGCAATGACGGTCAGCGTATTTGTTACCCACCGCGAAGGTTTTGCTAAGTGCCAAAACTCGATGGCCGATTTCCAGACAATCAGGGCGATTCCCGCGATCATAATTGAGGGCTGAACTTCAAGCCCAACCATGATCACTAAAATGGTCGTCGCTATGACGAAACGCCACGTATTTATCATAGTAACGACCTTAGACAATTCAGTCGGTGCTGTGGGCCCTTGCCAAATTCTATGTGGAAGCCGGGCAAGATGACCGCGTATTCAAAATTCTTTTTCTCCGCAAGATCGATCCAAAGGCTCAGCTGTGATTTTTTATCATCGGGATTTGATTGCGGACAGTCCTCCCAGCGAAGCGTGACTTTCGTGGTGGTTTGTTGATCGTACTCTTTGACCATCATCTTATCCAACCTGGCCGTAACCTTCCAGTCGATGCGGCGAGGGGAATCGCTCGTTTCGTATTCGCGGTGACTTTTGAATTCGTCTTGATTGAGTTGTTGAAGATGAATATCTGCGAAGGCCTCAGCCGGAAATTCGATTTGCCCCCTACGCGAAGGAAATACGGCAAACTTTAGGTCGCCGTAATGTTTCTTCCAGCTGCGGGCGAAATAGAACGGAAAATCGGAGGACACTTTCACCGGCGGAAACTGGTGCAGACCGGGTTTTGCAATCGCGATCGGCATCTGGATTTCTTTTCGTTCATGGCTCCGAAGAACCAGAACTTCGATTTTAGAAGCGGACGCAGTCTCTAGCGAAACTTGGTGAAGGTCCTCCGCAGATTGGTTATGTAAATAGATCCGCGCGAACCCGGTTTCGTCTGCAAAAAAATCTTCAACTTCGATGCGGCTAATGTCAAAACGCTCGGTGTTTTTGTTGGTGGTCACTAAACTTTGTACGCCCAAGACGGTTAGCAAAAAACAAAGAAAATAAACCGCGTTGTTGGTGCTCGCAAACGCGATGCCTAAGATGAGTATGCACACAAAACCGAAGGCGACTCCGTAGAGAGTTGGCAAAATGTACGTCTTCTGGTGTCGTTCAACGAAACGTCTTGAGGGCAGACGATTACGTAAGAACTGAAACTTCGCGGAGAAGTTCATGCGCTACCCCTCGGCCCTTGGCGACGCCGTCGATTCCGCCCAGGCGATGGGCTAATACTTCGACCGCGATCTTTTGAACATCGTCGGGAATCACGTGGTCGCGCTCTTCTAGAAACGCGCAGGCTCTGGATGCTTTCGCAAGCGCCATTCCCGCACGAATCGACAGCGGTCCCACGCCCATCTTCTGGCGGCTGTGTTGCAGAATATTGCCTATGTACTCAGCGACCTTGTCAGACACGTGAATTTTTGCAACCTGCGCTTGCATCGCGATTACCTGGTGCGAATCGACGACCGGGGTGAGGTGCTTCATACGTTCGCGGGCATCGAGTCCTTGGATTATCTTTTTCTCCGCTTCGATTCCGGCAAATGATAACTCAAGACTCATCAAAAATCGGTCGAGCTGACTTTCGGGCAATGGCGACGTCCCAATTTGTGAACGTGGATTCTGGGTCGCGATCAAGCAAAAAGGCTCGGGCAGGGGATGGTGCTGTCCATCGATGGTGACTTCAGATTCTTCCATGGCCTGCAGGAGCGCACTCTGCGTGCGGGGATTTGCACGATTCAATTCGTCAGCAAGCACCAGTTGCGCGAATACGGGACCACGATGAAATTTAAAACATTTTTCCCCAGAATTAAAAACCATGTTGCCGAGCACGTCGGCCGGCAAAAGATCATTCGTGAATTGGACACGGGAACCGTGCAGACCCATCAGCTTCGCAAGAACTTGTACGAGAGTCGTCTTACCAACACCTGGGAGGTCTTCGATTAGCAAATGACCCTGACCCAAAATGCAGATCAAGGCTTTTTCAATTTCGTTTCTTTTATCTAAAAGAATTTCTGTGGCACTGGTCAGGATCTTCTCGGCTTGTTTCTGCATCTCGAAAGCTTAGCAGAAATCACCGGCATGAGAAGCCCTATTTTGCGCTACCAGTTTCTGCAAGACGAATCGTGTTCTTCTGGGCTGCAGAGCGTTTTGCGGTGCTTGATTTGGCGTTCGCTTCTGACCTGGCTTGGGCCACGAAGGTGTTGACCAGTTTGTTGCACTCAGTTTCGGTTTGCCCGCAAGAAGGGTACTGGCAAATCTTTTTCATAATGAATTGTGCTGGTGGATCTTTGAATGGTTTTCTAACATTACGACTTTGGGGACGTAGCACTTCCCAATACGTTGCTGAACTAAGGACGTTTTCACCGCGCAAAACCTGGTCGTTGAGCATAGAAAGTCCGCACTGAAAGGTGCGTGCGGGATCGGTCGCATCGCCTTGACGGCAACCGCCAGAATATTTTTGTTCTTTGCCTTTATGAAGTTGTAAAAGACCTTGAGCAATTCCGTTTGTAGCATTGCCATTCACGGCACCAGAATTACAACTTGACTCGAAGAATACCCACGGAACCGCAAACACGATCCACAGACCATCTTTTTGATCGTCATTCATTTGATCGTACTTTGGACAGAGTCTTAGTAAATCAGCGGGGCCTTTGTGCCGAGCGGCCTCATTGATGTTTGATGATTTTGGTTGTCCATAAAGGGCAGAGAATTTTTTGTGGTCGAAATTTTTGCGGAAGTGATCGCCCCATACTTTGAATTCATCGTCTCCGGCAAATTTTGAACACTGGTTTGCGATCGGCGAACTTTCAATCACCTTTTCGGCTTGCGCGGCTCCATTTTTCAGGGTCGATATTGAGGACTCACTCAAAACTTTTTCTTTTTGTGTTGATTCGGTGATATCGGTCACTTTTTCTTCAGTGATTTTAGCCATTCCGGGGACCGCGATCTGGGTTCGTGCTATGACCGAAGTTGAACGTTGGTTTTCTTGCTTGTCTTGTTTAGAAGCTAACTGCGCGCGGCGCATGTTTTCGCTTAGACGCTTCGCAAATGCGAGGGAGGCTTTCGCCTCATCGTTTTTACGTTTCAGATCGGGGAGCCCCTGGGCACACCTGTCTGAGGCGCAGTCGGACCAGCTATTATCAATAGCTTGAGCCTGGACCGTCATTCCGGGGACGGTGTGCAGTAGAAATAATCCTGCGGCGATCAATGTGTAATACTTCATGTGGTTACCTCTATACAGAAGGTAAAGCAAAGGCCGTACCGAGCTGAGATCGGTCCTGTTTCACTTCAAAACAGGTCCCTGTGAAGTCGTTGAACACCTGAGTTACAATTTCGCGCTGTCTCAGAACGAGACTGCGACAGAAACGCGCGGGCGCTCTTTTATAGAAGGAACAGCAAAGTTAGTCTTGGCCGTTTTTTGAAACTTCGTTTTTGCTGCGTAAGACTTCAAGAATAATTCCCATGTCGTACGGGTGAAGTCGTTTTGCCGCTTTTTTAAAAACGCTTTGGTTACGGTCGTAAACTTTGATGATCAAGTCGGCACTCAGGGTCGTCGGGTCGTGCAGAAACGTGATCAAACACACTCGTTCCAACTCAACCGCCATGTCCTCAGTCACTTCGGATTTGTCGATAAACTTTGCCGCCGCTTCAAGGTCATCAAACATCTCGTCGATTTTTAATTTTTCTTTCGCTTCGACGCGCTTCGCATCGCCCTTGATATCTTCAACCGTGTGGCTAGCCAATTTTTTAAGAATATCGTCATTGGATTTAAATTCGGCAGCAAAGACTTGCATCGATAATAAGATTGTAAGAACAAACAATAATGTTTTCACTTAAACTCCTGGCTTAATCATGACGCCGATTAGTTTATAACTTCTGCTGGCTCTTCCACCTAGTGGATTCTGAATGACGGATACTTTTTGCTGATAGTCGCTGACGTAAGTTCCGGTATTGCCGAATTCGGTTTTGATTTCCATGTGACCACCATTTGCGCCACCCGAATAGACGAGGATTGCGCCCTTTGGTGCGGAGGCCGTGTTTGCGATGATATCGTTGTACTTTGGATCGTCGAGTAGATTTTTGAAACCTGAGCCCTTAAGAATCTTGAGCATGTTTCCTACAGGGCGGTTTACAAAGCGTCCGCCGATATAGCCGTCGGTAACTCCGCTACCAACCAGTGCTTTCTTGACGTAACGCAGGCACCAACCAGTGGAATCGAAAGAGGCTTTCTTTCGCAAGCGCGGGCGACCTTGCTCTCCTAAAATGAAGCTTGAGTTCGTCAGCGCGGTGTCGATCATCTTTTGCACCTTGTCGGACCCGCTGTACGACATGACTTCCGGAAATTTTCCCCAGACATCGTCGGTGGTAGCCGACAAAATTACTTTGCCATTTTTTCCAGATTCAATTTGGCCGCAGCCAACGCAAGGAATTTGTTTTTTCGCCGCCGCCTTCTTGCTGGCGTTGTAATTATCCATCAGTTTTTTGGCGAACGCGGACATCTCTTCTTGGTTCGGCGTCTTGCGGCTGTTCTGCGCTTCCATCTCACAGTTAATGCAACGAGCATTGCCTTCCGTCGTTTGCGCACGCACGGTCTTCGCCGCGAACAACAAGGTTCCGCAGAAAAGCAAAGATAGGATTGGCAGACGCAAATATGACAAGGTAAGACTCCCTGCCGTACTCATCGGAGTCCTAATCTATGTCTGAAGGCTAGATGTCTTGGACCGCAGGATCTTCGTCGAGATCATGGAGCGGATTTAGTATAATCTTGAAAGTTCCATCGAGTACTTGCCGGGGGCATAGTTGGCCATTCTTTGCGTCCATAGGTCCTGGTAAGTTTTGTTTTTAGCGGCGTAACTAGAATAAGGGTAAATCGCAATACCCCCGCGGGGAGTGAATTCGCCGATGACCTCTAAGTATTTTGGCTTTAGAAGTTTAACTAAGTCGTCGCAGATTTTTTGAATGCAGTCCTCGTGAAAGTCGCCGTGATTACGGAAACTGAACAGGTACAACTTCATGGATTTTGATTCGACCATTTTTTTATCGGCGATGTAGTTGATAAAAACTTTCGCGAAGTCT